>JBDGZR010000123.1:0-9408 GCA_039588495.1 Gemmatimonadota bacterium
ATCCTGGACGACGCGCTGTCGGCCGTCGATTCCGTGACGGAGACGGCGATCCTGCACGAGCTGCGGCAGTACATGCGCGGCCGCAGCTCCATCCTGGTCTCGCACCGCGTGTCTGCCGTCCGGGATGCGGACGTGATCTTCGTGCTCGAAGAGGGGCGGCTCGTGGAACAGGGTCGGCACCAGGATCTCCTCGAGCTCGACGGCGTCTACAAGCGGCTCCTGGAGCGGCAGCTGCTCAGCGAGGAGATCGAACGCGAGGAGGCGCTCGTCAGTCGCACCGCTTCCTGAACCGGTGTACCCGCCCCGGTCGGGTGTCTAGATCCGTTCCAGGATCCAGTCCGGCGTGAGGTTCGCCGCCCACGAGGCGAGCATCGTGAACTGACCGCTAAGCAGAAGCAGGCCGACGAGGACGAGGAGAGCCCCGCTTGTTCGCTCCACCCACACGATGTGCCTTCGCAGCCGCTTGAACGTGGCCAGAAACCACGTGAATCCCACCGCGCTCAGGATGAACGGGACCGCGAGTCCCGCCGAGTAGAAGGCGAGCAACAGAACGCCCTCGTCCAGCGTCTGCCGCGTTGCGGCGAAGGTGAGGATCCCGCCCAGGATCGGTCCGATGCACGGCGTCCAGCCCGCTCCGAACGTCACACCGACCAGGAACGATCCGACGTAGCCCACCGGCTTGTGCTCCAGGTGCATGCGGCGCTCTCGCTGGAGCCAGCGAAACGGTGTGAGGCCGAGAAGGTGGAGCCCGAAGAGGAGGACGATCACGCCCCCGATTCGCGCGATCCAGACCTGATACTCCCTGAGTATCTGACCGAGGAAGCTGGCCGAGGCGCCCAAAGCCAGAAAGATCGAGCTGAAACCCGCCACGAAGAGAAGGGAGTGGATCAAAGTCGTGCGCCGAAGCTCGGCGTCGCCGCTCTCGAGCTCCTCCATGCCGAGGCCTGTCACGAAAGAGAGATACGAGGGCACGAGAGGCAGCACGCAGGGGGAGAGAAACGAAAGCAGGCCGGCCGCGAACGCGGCCGTGAACCCTATCCCCAAGGAGTCCATCTATGTGGCTGGGCGGCGGGAGCGGGTGCTCAGGCCAGGCAGTCTGGACAGGTCCCGACCAGCTCGAGCCGGTAACCCAGGACCTCGAAGTCGGTTAGAAGGGACACCGTCCGAAGCCAATCGGGTGAAGAGGCCTGGTCGATGTCGGTGACGCAGCCACAACTCACGCAGCGTATATGGTGATGATCGTCCATCCGACCGTCGTACTTCGCCGGACCATCTCCCATCGTGAGCTTGGTGGCGATCCCGCAGCTCACGAACGCCTCCAACGCCTTGTAGACGGTGGCCAGGCTGATGTCGGGAATCTGGGACCGGACGCGCGAGAAGATCTCGTCGGCCGTCGGATGGCTCGACGCGGCATAGAGCGTGTCGTACACGGCGGCGCGCTGTGTCGTGTACCGATGGCCACCCGCCCCGAGCGCGCGTCTGAACTCGCGCTCCACCGATTCGCCCGCCTCGCCATGTATCGCTTCGGTCACACCCTCTCTCTCCGTTTGAGCCGCTCGCTTATACGGACGGCGACAACGTAAGGGTCCCTTGGTGGGCGATCAAATGGGCGCATCCCGGAGGAATCCGGGAGGACGGAGAGAAGAGAAAAGCCCGGGCTCGGGGCCCGGGCTCCAAGACGAAATCGCCGCGGACTCAGTCCGTCGTGAGCTCCGCCCAGCGCTCGTCGCTACCGCCGATCTCCAGGTGAAGAGGGTCGGAGAACTCGCCCAGTCTGCGCTGGAGCTGCGCCACCATCAGCGGCACCCTGTCCGCCGGAACCAGCCCGTGCTCGGTGATCCTCTGGCCGGAATTCCCGTTCGGCCTGACGCCCGGCGAGAGGCAGGCGCTGTACAGCCGGCGTCGGTCGCCGTCGAAGCGCGTGAACAGGAAGAACTCCGTGGAGCCCTCCAGCGTCTCGAGCGGCGGAAACACCCAGACTTCGGCGATCTCGGAAGGTGAAACGGTCCTGCCCAACTCCCGAAGGCGATGATCCATGCTCTGGTCCTCGCCGCCCCCGTTCAGGGACACGCCCATCAGACCTCCTCGTCTGGTGACGAGCCACCGCGGCGCTGGCGCGCCAGTGGCTACTGAGGGTCAGATGGACAGGACACGCAAATATAGGCCACACGGGGCGTTTTCTTCAAGGTCCCCGAGCTGCCTTCGGATCTCCGTTGGTGGTGGTGGTCGGACCAAGCCCCTTCTTCCGAAGCGCCAGCCTGGCGCTGGCCAGCACCTCGGCGCGCGACGCCTCGAGCGGGCCCTTGATGTGCACGCCCGCTGCCTTCGTGTGCCCACCACCCCCGTGCTCACGTGCGATCGCGGCGACGTCGGCCTCTCCGTTCGACCGAAGGGAGACCTTGGTCGACTTGTCGGGCAGCTCCCGGAAGAGCGCGGCGATCTCTACACCGCGGAGCTGCCGGGCATGCTCGACGATGCCTTCGAGATCAGCCGAAGCCGCGCGCGACTCCTGGAAGTCCTGGCGTCTCAGGGTAATAGACGCCAGCGGCCACTCGGGGTCCCGCTCGAGGCTGAGGAGAGCCCGACGCAGCAGCTCGAGGCGCTCGTCCGTGACCTGCCCGTACAGCTGCCTGTACATCTCCTGAGGATCGACGCCCGCCCTCAACAGACTCGCGCTGATCTCGTGCGTCCGGGAGGTCGTGTTCGCGAACCGAAAGGATCCCGTGTCGGTCACGATGGCCACGTAGAGCGCCTCCGCCTCCGGCCGGGACACCGATGCATCCGGCGTGGTGATAAGGTCGTATATCAGCTCTCCCGTCGCGCACGCCGAGGCGTCACGGATCGCGGGATCCCCGATCGACTGCGGCGTGGAGGGGTGGTGGTCGATGACCGCTATTCGCCGGCCTCGCATCGCGGGATACACGTCCCCGAGCCTCGAGGGCTCCGACGTGTCCAGAACGACGAAGAGGTCGGCCCGCTCCAGGGCTCGCCGCCCCTCTTCGGCCTTGCAGGACCACGGGGTGAGGTGGTGCAGCAGGAACTTGAAGGTTTCCGGAAACGGCGTCGGGTTGACGATCTCGGGCTTTACCCCATGGCGCTCCATGTAGAGGGCCATGGCAACCTCGCTCCCCGCTCCATCGCCGTCTGCGTTGATGTGGGTCGTCAGCACCGGGTGCCGGGCTGCCTCGATCGCCGACCGCAAGCGCTCGAGCTTCGGAGCGCGCGAGTCAGGAATCGGGCACGTCCGATCCCGGCGCTTCCAACTCGACCGGCTCGTCGGAGCCCGACAGAATCCGGATGTAGCAGTACGCCGTCAGTACGGTCACGGAGCCCATGCTCAGAAGCATGAAAAACCACGCGAACGGAGCGATCGACGATCCTTCCATGAGATGCCCCTCCTCAGGACTCCGTGGGCCGGGGATCGGCGGCAGGCGAAGCTCCCGCTGAGACCGCCTTTCGCACCCACGCCTGGTGGATCAGGTACAGGCCCAGAGCCAGCAAGCCCAACATGACCAGCCGGCTGAACCAACGGTAGACGATCGTCTCCGGATCGTACGCGATCGGTGCATCTGCCACGTCCCGCATGAGCAGCGTGGGAACGGCCTCCGTCACGGCCCACCAGCCCAGGAGGATGAAGAGGAAGAGCGGCGTCACCCACTTGATGATGAACTTGTAGATGAGGGGAACCCTGAGGTCCGCCCCGATGTGCATCTCCTTCCAGCCCCGGTCGATGCCGAAGATCCACGAGAAGAGCACGATCTCCACCGCCGCGAAGATCACCAGACCGAAGGTGCCGGCCCAGTAGTCCCACACGTCCAGGAACTGCCGGTGATAGAAGAGCACGTGCAGCGTTCCGAGGGCGACCGCCAGGGCCATCACCATCAGCACGGCGTGCTTTCGCGTGCGGCCGTATTCCTGCTGCAGGAAGGCGATCGCGGGACTCGAGAGCGCCACGCTCGAGGTAATCCCGGCGATGAAGAGGAGGAAGAACCAGAGGAAGCCGGTGACCTGCCCCCAGAACTGGCCTCCGGGCAGTCCCTGAAAGACGACGCTCATCGCGACGATCCCGAGGTCGTAGGTGCCGCCCTCGGCGATCGCGGTCGCACCCGCCACGCCGAAGAAGGTCACCGCCGCCGGAATCGCGATCGTCCCGCCGAGAACGACTTCGGCGAACTCGTTCGTGGCCCCTGTCGACAGCCCGGTCAGGGTGACGTCGTCCTTCTCGGTGAGGTAGGACGAGTAGCAGTGGATCGTCCCCATCCCGAGGGAGAGCGTGAAGAACATCTGGCCGGCGGCCGCCAGCCAGACCTTCGCGTCCGACAAGCTGGTCCACTCAGGGTTCCAGATGAAGTTGAGCCCTTCCGCCGGCGTGCCCACGGCCGGAGGCAGCGTGAGGACGCGGATCATGAGGATGAAGGCGAACAGGAAGAGGATCGGCATCCCGATCAGGGCGAGCTTCTCGATGCCTCCGGCGATGCCGCGCGACAGCACCGAATAGAGGAAGACGATCGTGATGAGGAAGAACGCTACCGCCACCCAGCCGGCGTGGATCGACCCATCGAAGACGTCCTGGTAGGAGTACAGGTACTGGGCCACCTGGCTGAACTCGCCCAGACCGAAGTACCCCCCTGTGAGGCTGAAGAAGCTGAACCCCAACATCCAGGAGACGACGTACGTGTAGTAGATGAAGACTACGAGCGGCATGACGATCCCGAGCACGCCCAGATACTTGGCCCACTTTCGCTTGCCGTCGCCCAGCTCGTCGAACATGCCGGGAATCGTGGCGTGGCCGTGTCGCCCGCCGAACCTCCCGATCGTCCACTCGACCCACATGAGGGGAATGCCGAGCAGCAGGAAGGAGACGAAATACGGGATCATGAAGGTGCCGCCGCCGTTCTGAGCGGCCTGCACCGGGAAGCGAAGGAAGTTGCCGAGCCCGACGGCGTTCCCGGCCATGGCCAGGATCAGCCCGATCCGGGTCGCCCAGCGTTCCTGCGCGTGAGTGTGAGCGCTCAAGGCACCTCCAACCTCCCTGCGTGGCCAAAAGAGGCGATCACGCTATCCGCCGCTCGAGGACGGTGTCAAATCGGGAAGCGCTTGCGAAGCTTCGCCCAGGTGGAACCCAGGTGTACCCAGTGTGCGGAAGCCGTGCCCTCGATCTCGCCGGCGGCGGCCGAGCGCACGAACGCTTCCGGCCCGTCGAACGGCGCGAGCCTCACCCTGCCCTTTCCGATCTCTCGAAGCGTGTGGGCGTCGCTCCCGGCGCCGACCGGCAGTCCGTGCTCCTCGGCCCAGGCTCTGGCGCGCTCGTTCCTCCCCGGATCGTGCACGCGCGCGTTGAAGACTTCCACGACGTCCACGCAATCGATGACGCTTCCGAGGTAGGCCTCGTCACTTCCCCGCCAGCGATCGAACGGATGCGGCAGATAGGTGATCCCGCCCTGAGAGCGGATCGCCTCGGCAACATCCCGGAAGCTGCCGCCGGGAGCGATGTGCTCCTCGATGAAGAGGCCGATGAGGTCGAGGCCTTCCGCGGTCCGTACCTCCTCGCCGACGATCACGAGATCCGGAGCGGACCGGTGTGCCTCGAAGGCACCTTCTATCTCGTCGTGGTCGGTGATCGCGATCCGGTCGAGGCCGACGCGGCGCGCCGTGGCGACGACGTCCGCGGGATCGCTGAGGCAGTCCTTGGAGTGGCGCGTGTGCATGTGGAGATCCACCGACCAGCGCCCGCCCGGTCCGCCCTCGGCCTCGTCGGCTCGTCGGATCGCGTCCCAGGCGGCGCGGGCCGCCGCTTCCAGCTCCGACACCGATCCGCCGTTCTCGATGACGACGTCCGCCCGGCCCCGCTTCTCCTCGCCCGAAAGCTGAGCATCGTCGAGTGCCGCGAACTCTCTCTCCGAGAGCCCACGCTCCCCGCACACCCTCGATTTCCGCACCTCGAGCGGCGCATCGACGGTCACCACCAGGTCGCACATCCTCTCGAGCCCGGCCTCGAGGAGAAGGGGCACCTCCAGCACGGCGACTTCGCAGCCACCGGATCGTGCTTCGCGGAGCCGCTCGTTCAAGAGCTCCAGCACGGCGGGGTGGACGATCCCCTCCAGCCTCCGTCTGGCGTCCGAGTCCTCTGTCACGATGCGGCGAAGAGCGGGCCGGTCGAGGCTGCCGTCCGGTACCAGAATCCCCTCGCCCCAATTCTCGCGGATGCGCTCGAGCGCCGGACGGCCTGGTCGGACCACGTCGCGCGCGAGCTCGTCCGTGTCGATCCGCCTCGCACCCCACCGCTCGAACAGGCGGCCTACCGTGCTCTTGCCCGATCCGAGCGTCCCGGTGAGCCCGACGAGCTTCATCGCGCGGTCAGCGATTCGGACTCCTCGCCGGACGCCCCGAGCGCTTCCAGGAAGTCCTCGAGGACCGACGCCGACACGCGCTCGACCTCTTCCTCCGAGAGGCCCTCGAGCGGGATCTGTCCGCCAGCCAGCATGCCGTGCCCACCGGCCGATCCTCGATCACCGATCACACCCCGCACCAGATCGCCGGCATGGGCGACCGGCTTCGAGCTGCGGACCGATACCAGGAGCCGGCCACCGAACGTGCCAGCGGCGACCGCCCACTCCGTGTCTTTCGCACGGATCAGCAGGTCTGCCAACTCCGCCACCATGTCCGGGTAGACCAGCTTCCCCGCGGGCGCGATGATGACACGCCCGTAGCGGCGGGCCTCCTCCAGCGCCTGGTGGACCGACCTGAAGTAGCCCTTGGGGAGTGGAGGGTGAAGGATGCGGGAATAGGCTTCCGGATCGATGCGGGGATACAGGTAGAGGCTCGCGCTGACGTCCGCTCGAGAGGCCTCGCGTCCCAGGTCGGCGGTCTCGGTCTGGATCCCGTAGAACAGGCCGGTGGCCAGCCGGCGATCGGGCTCCAGCTCCGCAGCCCGCAGGTACTTGACGAGAATCGAACAGTTCGCCCCATACTCGGGTCTGACGTCGGCGAAGGGTGACGCCTCGGTCTCGGGACGGCGGGGGTGATGGTCGATGACGACGTTGGCGATCCGTCCGGCCGGCAGCGAGTTGTTTCCCGCCCGCGGTTGCGTGTCGACGAGCGCGACTATCGTCCCGGGGCTGATCCCATTCGCTCCGCCGAGTCGCTCGAAGTCGACCCCGAGCTCGCGGATCAGTGCCTGGTTCTCGGCCCGGCCCACGATGCCTCCGAAGGCGAGCTTGGTCCTGAGACCCTCACAGTGTTGAAGCAGGAAGCCCAGCGCGGCGGCAGAGGCGAGGGCATCCGGATCGGGGTTGTCGTGCGTGACGACCAGCAGTTCCTCGGCGTCCTCGACGGCGTGGAGCAGGGCCTCCAGACGATCGGTCTCATCGCCCGTTACCTCATCCGGCTCGCGGGGGCCGGTCAATCCGAGCAGCCCCCGGACTCGACCCAGAATCCATCGCTCGCTGTGCGACTGCAGACCGGCAACCCGTCGGCCATCAGCCGCTCCAGCCGAACGCGCCCGTGAGGAACGGATTGGTGCTTGCCTCGCGCTCCACGTTCGTGTCCGGGCCGTGGCCCGTATGCAGAATGGTGTCACTGGGAAGCGTCAGGATCTGCTCGCGTATCGAGCGGAGGAGCTCAGCAGTGTCTCCCCCAGGAAGGTCCGTGCGCCCGATCGATCCGGCGAAGACACAGTCGCCGACGAACGCCCTGCCCTCGGCAGAGAGCACGACGCCGCCGGGAGAGTGCCCCGGAACATGGAGCACCTCGAGCTCGACTCCGGCCAGGGCGAGCCGCTGGCCGTCCGAGAAGAGCTCGTCGGGCGGCGGCGGTTGCCGCATCGCCAGCCCGAACGCGGCCGCCTGCTGGGCCGACGCCTCGTAGAGGGGGAGATCGGCGGGGTGAAGGTGCACCGGGATCGAGTGCGCACGCACAAGCGCCTCGACTCCGGCCACGTGATCCACATGGGCGTGCGTGAGGAGGATGGCGACCGGCACGCCGTCCCAGCCCTCGATCGCGTCCTCCACCCGCTCCGGCTCGAAACCCGGATCGATGACGAGTGTCTCCCGCTCGCCTTCGCGGCGCAGAAGGAAACAGTTGGCGAGAAAGGGCCCGAGCTCGAGCCTCAGGACCTCCAGCGGCGGGGACACGCGTCCCGCGGTGTGGCCGTCGCTAGGCGGAGAAGGAGCTTCCGCAGCCGCAGCCACCCGTCGAGTTGGGGTTCTCGAAGGAGAAGCCGGACCCCTGGAAGCTGGAGTGGTAGTCGATGACGACGCCGGCGAGGTACTGGGCGCTGAACGGGTCGATGAACAGCCGAATGCCGTGGGATGGCACGACGAAGTCGTCCTCCCGCGGATCCTCCTCGATATCCAGCCCGTACTCGAAGCCGGAGCAGCCACCCGGCCGCACGCTGACGCGCAGGCCAGCCGAATCCAGGCTCAACTTCTCTTGTTCCAAGAACTTGCGCACCTCTGTCGCCGCCAGCTCCGTCAACCCGACGTCCACGGCACCGATATCGGATGTCGTCGTTCCGCTCATATCTCCCGTTTCCTCTCAAGCCATCTTGCGAAACCCGCCGAGTTGCGGGGCAAATCGTAGGCCACGCGCTCCACGCCTGTCAACCTGCCAGGCTGGGTTCGGCCCGCGCGCGGAACCGATCTCTGTTATATAAATGAAAGGGGAGTGCGAAGTTCCTGACGCGCTTTCAGAAACCGAGAAGAGGTCCGCGGAAACATGAGCCAGGAGAGTCGAGTGGGAGAGAGCACGCCGATGCACATAGAGGATGTCGACTTCGCCGATGCGGAACACCACCAGGTGGTGATCGTGGGCACGGGCCCGGCCGGCCTCACGGCGGCGCTCTACACCGCGCGGGCGAAGCTCGCCCCGGTCGTATACCGCGGCCCGCAGCCCGGCGGCCAGCTCATCACGACCACCGACGTGGAGAATTATCCCGGATTCCCGGAGGGCGTGCTCGGTCCGGACCTGATGATGAAGTTCGAGGAGCAGGCGAGCAGGTTCGGGGCGGATCTGCGCTACGGAACGGTGACGATGCTCGATCTGGCAAGCTGGCCGTTTCGGCTCCTCGTGGACGAGCGCACGCCGGTCACCGCAGAGACCCTTATTATCTCGACGGGAGCCTCCGCCCGGTACCTCGGGCTCGAGAACGAGGAACGGCTGCTGGGTCGGGGCGTGTCGTCCTGTGCGACCTGTGACGGCGCCTTCTTTCCGGACGTGGAAGTCGCCGTCGTCGGCGGCGGAGATTCGGCAATGGAGGAGGCCCTCTTCCTTACGCGCTTCGCGTCACGGGTCCACGTGATCCATCGGAGAGACGAGCTCCGGGCCTCCAAGATCATGCAGGACCGGGCACTGGCGCACGAGAAGATCGAGATCGTCTGGGATTCGGTCGTCGAGGACGTGCTCGGCGAG
>JBDGZR010000124.1:0-9379 GCA_039588495.1 Gemmatimonadota bacterium
GATCAACACGTTCATCCTGATCTGCAGCTCGGTGACAATGGTGAAGGCGTTCGCCGCCTCGGAGAGGGGAGACAAGCGTGGAACGCGGCTGTACACGCTCGCCACCGCGGTCATCGGGGCCACATTCCTGGGTGTGCAGATCTACGAGTACAGCGAGCTCCTGGGGCACGGATTCGGTCCCTGGTCCGGCCTGTACGGATCGACCTTCTATACGATGACCGGCTTCCATGGCTTCCACGTCTTCAGCGGCGTGGTCTGCATGACGTGGGCGACGGTCAAGGCGTTCCGGGGCGGCTATGACAACGGGAACTACCAGGGCCTGGAGGTTCTTGGTCTGTACTGGCACTTCGTGGATCTCGTTTGGATCATACTGTTTACGATCGTCTACCTCATCTGACGGGAGAGAGACTTGGACAGCACCGAGGCATTGCACGAAACCGCTGGTGCGGGTGCGGCGGAGGCGCACGCCTCCGACCATTCGCACCCGCGCTACCTGCTGGTATGGTTGTGGCTCGCCCTGCTCACGGCCGCCGAGGTGGCGGTCGTCGGGTTTACCGCGCTGCCGAAGTCGTGGATCGTCATCGCGCTCCTGGTCATGGCGGTCTGGAAGGCGCTGCTCGTCGCCCTCTACTTCATGCACCTGCGGTTCGAGCCACTGCGTGTGGCGATCGTGGCGGCCTCGCCGCTGCCACTCGCCGTGCTGCTGGTGATGACTGTGCTCCAGGAGTACCGCTGACGTGAACACGGTCGATGCCGCGGAGGTGAGGGCTGCCGCAGAGCTGGGGGCTGCCGCCGAGGTGAGCGCTGTCGCCGAGGGATACGAGGCGACGGTGCGCGTCGTCGCCGCGCCTCGGACGGGCGTCGCGCGCGCCGCGGATTTCTTCGAGCTCACCAAGCCGCGGATCACGACCTTCGTCCTCCTGTCGGCGGCCACGGGGTTTTTCCTCGGCCTCCAAGCCGGCGTGCCGCTCGTGATCTTCCTTCACCTGATGATTGGAGTCGCGCTGGTCGCCGCTGGCACGAACGGCTTCAACCATATGCTCGAGGGCGACGTCGACCGCCGGATGGACCGTACGCGCCGGCGGCCGATCCCCACCGGCCGCGTCAGCCCGCGCGAGGCCGGGATCTTCTCGGCTCTCACGGGCGCCGCCGGCATCGGATACCTGGCGCTGATGGTGAACCCGCTGACGGCGGCACTCGCCGCCGCCACCCTGGTCATCTACGTCCTCGCCTACACGCCGCTCAAGCGGGTCACCTCCCTGAACACGTTGGTGGGGGCCATCCCCGGGGCGCTCCCGATCGCCGGCGGCTGGACGGCGGCGCGCGGCTCCCTCGGCCCCGAGGCGCTGGTCCTGTTCGGCATCCTCTTCTTCTGGCAGCTCCCGCACTTTCTCAGCCTGGCGTGGATCTACCGGGAGGACTACCGGAGGGCCGGCCTGGTGATGCTGCCGGTGAGGGACCCCGAGGGCGTTCGCACCCGGCACCATACGCTCATCCACGCCCTGGCCCTGTTGCCGGTGAGCCTGCTCCCGTCGCTGCTCGGTTTGACGGGACCGGTCTACTTCGTAGGGGCGCTCGGACTGGGCCTGGCCTACCTCGCTTCCGCGGGCCGCTTCGCCTGGGGTGGTGGGGAAGGAGCGGCCTGGCGCGTGTTTCGAATGTCGCTACTGTACCTGCCACTGGTGTACGGTCTGCTGATCCTGGACAAGGGAGCGCGCGAGCTGGGCCTCCACGACCTACCGGCGGTGAACGCCATCGTCAACGGCCTGACGACGGCCTTCCTGCTGACCGGCTGGCGCTTGATTCGGCGCGGCAAGATGAAGGCTCATCGGTTGGCGATGCTCGCCGCCGTTGGATCATCCGCTGCGTTCCTGGCGAGCTACCTCTTCTACCACTTCCAGGTGGGATCCGTCCCGTACCAGGGCCTCGGCTGGACCCGTACGCTCTACTTCACGATCCTGATCACGCATTCGGTGCTCGCGGCCTCTCTCGTGGTGCTCGTACCGATGACGCTCATACGAGCGTTGCGCGGGAACTTCGATCGCCACCGGAGCATTGCTCGCGGCACCCTGCCCGTGTGGCTTTACGTTTCCGTCACGGGCATCATCGTCTACCTCATGCTGTACGTGCTTTGATGCCGAGCACTCGCTCAGCGCGTGCGGCTCTCCTCTCTGCCGCTGTCGTGTGTGCCGCGACGACGGTTCTCCTGACTCTCCCGGCCCCGCTCCTGGCCTGTCCCTCGTGCGTGTCCGCGGCGGATCAGCAGGTGCAGGAGGGCTTCTTCTGGGGCCTCGTATTCATGATGGTGACTCCGTGGGTCGTCGTCGGCGGGATCGGTGGCGGCCTTTACATGGCCGTTAGACGTGAGCGACGGGAAGCCGTCGAGGAGTTTCTCCGCTCGGAGGCCGAGCAGTCCCCCAGGGCTGGGAGCCAGACGGGCGGATATCGGATAGAAGGTTAGACAGGGCTAGACCGGGAGGATGGGCCGATAGAGGCCTGAGACCGGCTGCACGGCCGAGCATCGGTGCGAGGAGGGACGTATGGAGATTCCCAAGAAGACCGTCCGCTACGGCATCATCGCGGGTCTCCTCGGAGGCGCGGCGCTCATCATCTTCTTTTTCTTCTACGACCTGGCGCAGGGCGATCTGTTCCGGACGCCCATGTACCTGTCCAGCGCCCTCCTCGATCGGGATGGCTTCGAGGCGGGGTGGTTTCACCTGCTCGCGTACACCCTCCTCCACTTCGTGGTTTTCGCGATCCTCGGCGCCAGCGCGGCGGTCCTGTTCGAGTGGGCGGCGATCCCGAGAAACCTGTTTGTGGGCGCGGCGTTCGGGCTCTTCATCTGCTCGCTCATCTTCTATCCGGCGTTGATCATCACGGGAAGCGACATCCTCGCCGCACCCGCCTGGCCGGCCGTGCTCGTGGGGAACGTGCTGGCAGGCCTGGTGATGGTCACCTACCTCCGGCTGGTGAGCGATCAACCGGGGATCACCGGCTTTATGGCGCAGCTGCAGGCCCACAAGATGCTGCGAGAGGGTCTCGTGGCCGGGGTCATCGGCGCGTCCGCCGTCGCGATCTGGTTCCTCGTGGCGGACATGATCGTGCGACAGCCGTTCTTCACACCGGGCGCCCTCGGGTCGATCCTCCTCCTAGGCGCACAGGGCCCCGAGGACGTCGTGGTCTCGGCCGGCACGGTGATCGGTTACACGCTCGTCCACTTCGCGGCGTTCATCGTCTTCGGGACCATCATGTCCGGGATCGTGACCCAGATCGAGCGGTTCCCGCCGCTCGTTTTCGCCCTCCTCCTGCTGTTCGTCGTGTTCGAGACCTTCTTCATCGTGATGGTGGCGATGCTCGGGAGCTGGATGGTCGAGGCCCTCGAGTGGTGGGTGGTCCTGTTCGGCAACCTGTTCGCGGCCATCGTGATGGGCGGCTACCTGTGGCGGGCGCATCCCGTGCTGCGCGAGGAGCTCACGTCGGACGCCCTCTGGGCGGAATAGTGGGCTCCGTTTGGCGGAAGCTCCGGGGTGCTGTAGGCGCCGCGACCCTGGTTCTCGCGTCGCTGCTCGTGTCCGCGGCGAGCCCTGCCGCGGCGCAGGAGGTTGTCTACGTCGTCCGCCACGCGGAGAAGATCGCGGACGTCGACGACCCGCCACTCTCGGAGCAGGGGCTGACGCGTGCCCGGATACTTCGAGAGTTTTTCCGTGACACGGGGTTGACGGCCGTCTACGCGACCGATCTCCGGCGCACCATGGAAACAGGGGCGCTGGTGACCGAGCCGCTCGGGTTCCAGGTCACCCCGGTATGGGCGGACTCGCTCGGCAGTCTGGTCGCCCGCGTGCAAAGGGAGCAGGCCCACGGCCGGGTCCTGATCGTAGGCCACTCGAACACCGTGCCGTTGGTGCTCGAGCAGTTCGGCTATCCGAACGAGATCACGATCGAGGACGACGAGTACGACAACCTCTTTATCGTCGTGCCCGCGGCGGAAGGGCCTCCACTGGTGCTCTGGCAGCGGATGGTGCTGCCACGCCCCTAGGCCTGTCGGTTCTCACATGCTGAGGCGCGTGCTCAAATGGCTGGCTATTGGCCTGGCCGCGATCCTCGTGCTTGCGCTCGTGGCGCTCGTCTACGCCTACGTTGCCTCGTCTCGCATCATCGATAGGACGTACGACGTTCCCCTCGCGGTCCTCGCAGCGTCGTCAGACTCCGCCGTCCTGGCCGACGGCCAGCGGTTGGCTTCGCTATGGGGATGCCTCGTTGGTTGCCACGGTGAAGACGGCGCCGGAACGCTCATGTTCGAGCAGCCACTGGTAGGTCGGATCAGGGCGCCCAACATCACGACCATCCTTCCGGACTACACGGACGAGGAGCTCGAGCGCCTCATCCGGCGCGGCGTCAAGCAGGATGGTCGGAGCGTCTTCGTCATGCCGTCGGGTTTTCTGTATCATCTCGATGATGCGCAATTGAATTCGATCATCGCCCACGTACGGAGCCTGCCGAAGAAGAAAGACCGGTTCAAGGGTGGCGTGAAGTTCGGTCCGATGGGACGTGTCTTTCTAGCCCTCGGGCAGTTTCAGCCTTCCGCAGAACAAGTGGATCCGGATTCGCCCCGGAGAGCCTACCCGGATCCCACAGACGAAGCGGGCCTGGGCGAGTTCTGGGCGACGACCGGGTGCAGCGAGTGCCACGGCGAAGACCTGCGCGGCGAAGACGGGTTCACGCCAAGCCTGGAGGTCGTGGCCACCTCCTATACGCCGGCGGACTTCAGGCTCCTGATGCGGACGGGCATCGCTCTTGGAGGACGACAGCTGGACCTCATGTCCGAGGTCGCTCGTGACAACCTCCGGCACCTCACGCCGCGCGAGGTCGCCGGGCTGTATGATTACCTGACAGGCCACTTCGCTGCGAATTCGGCCGTGGACGAGTGAGCTCGAGGAGGGTTATTCAATGCGACTGACTCGCGAGAGGCTTCGCGTAGGCTTTGTCTGTCTGCTTGCAGCGGCCTGCCAGCCTGAGATCGATCTGGAGGCCGAGCGCGCGGCACTCTTCCATGCCGACGAGTCGTGGGCGGCGGCCGTGGAAGCCGAAGACGTCGAGCGCGTCTTCACCTTCTGGACGGACGACGCGGTGATCTATCCACCCGTGGGCCCGGCAATCGAGGGAATCGAGGCGATCCGCGAGTTCGTTCGTCAGAGCCGCGAGCAGGAAGGGTTCGCCATTGGCTGGAGTCCGACCGGCGCCGAAGTGTCGAGCACCGCGGACGTCGGTTATACCTTCGGTGCCTGGGAACGAACGGCGCCCGGCCCTGACGGGACGCTCGCGAGCTCAGCCGGTACCTACGTGTCGATCTGGCGCAAGCAGCCTGATGGAACATGGAGGTGCTCCGTCGAGATCTCGCAACTGGGGCGGCTCCCGAACCTGGGCGGCCCACCAAGCCCGGGAGAGCTCCCCGCCCAATGACCCTCGGGCGAGAGCTCCTCGTCGCGACCAGAAGCCCTCACAAGCTCCGCGAGCTCCGCGAGCTCATCAACCTCTCCGGCTTTCAGCTCGTGTCGCTGGATGAGGCCGGTGTTCCGGAGAATCCGATCGAGGAACATCTGGAGGTCTACGACACCTTCGAGGAGAACGCTCGCGCCAAGGCGATCTACTTTCAGCGAAGCACGCTCATGCCGACGGTCGCGGACGACTCGGGCCTCTGCGTCGATTGGCTTGATGGGGGGCCCGGGGTGCGGACGAAGCGCTTTGCGCCCGGCGACCTGGTCGAGCGTTACGGGCGAGACGAGGCGAACAACCGCTTTCTCCTGCATCGCCTGGAGGGTGTCCCCGAGGAGGAGCGGGGAGCCCGTTACCGGTGTGCGATCGCGTACGAGGACGATGAGGCGAGCTTCGTTGTCGAGGGTCTGGTCGAGGGCCGCATCGCGATCGAACCTAGCGGGGAAGGCGGCTTCGGCTACGATCCTCTGTTCGTCGTGCCGGAGTACGGCAAGACGTTCGGGGTGCTGCCGCCGGAGGTGAAGGCGGAGCTGAGCCACCGCTCGCGTGCGGCGAGGGCGCTGGTGGTGAAGCTTCAGGAGCACCGATCGTCGTGACGACGCTTCTGGCCTGCCTGACGTTGATCGCCGGCGTCGCGCCGGGGCCCGAGTGCCCAGCGGACGGCGCCGCCAGCGGTGTTGTCGGCTGCATGACCAGTGGAACCGCGGCCGACTCGCTGTTCCACTTCCAGAGCCGGTTCTGGCCGAACCTGCACCACTTCGCGTACGAGCAGGCGCTCCTGACGGCCGATCCGCCCAGAACGCGCGGCAGCACGGGCGAAGTGGCCTCGACGGACCGGCTGTCCGCGGGGGACGCGGCTGCCTGGGCCGGAGCCATCGCCTTCTACCGGGACTCGCTTGTCGAGCGCGATCTCCTCTTCGACGATGATCTTATCGCGCTGGACGGTATCCTCGGCGAGCTGCCCGCCGGCGCGGATGAGGATGCGCTGCTAGAGGCCGGGGTCCCGGAGTCCCTCGCTTCGATTCTGAGCGACGCGGCGCCCGCCTACCGGAGGCACTGGTGGCCGTCGCACGAGGCGGCCAACCGGCGCTGGGTGGAAAGGCACCAGCAGCTGGTCGTCCACTACGGGGGCGAGTTGGCGGTGGAGCTAGCGGCCGCGTACAAGGCCGAGTGGCCGAACGAGGTCATCGACGTCGATGTCCTGGTCTACGCCAACTGGGCGGGCGCGTACACGTCGAACGATCCGCCGCACATCCGCCTCTCGAGCTCGCTGGAGGAGAACATCGACTGGTGGGCGCTGGAGATGGTCTTCCACGAGGCGTCCCACACGATGGTGGGAGGCCGAAGGGGAGCGGTGGCCGCCGCCATCCGGCAGGCCGCTGAGCGGGCGGGCGTCGAAAGGCCGCGGTGGCTCTGGCACGCGATCATCTTTTACACGACCGGCGAGCTGGTACGAAGGGCGCTCCAGAAGGACACGGCCGTGTTCTTCGTCCCATACGCCATCTGGCAAGGCCTCTGGCACCGGGACGACGAACGGCAGGCGGAGTTCGCGGCGCTCCAGGAGCACTGGCAGCCGTACCTGGATGGCACGACCGACTTCGAGTCGGCCATCGCGGCTCTCGTCGACGACCTCCGGTGATCCTCCGAGCAGAGGCGAGGAACCCGACGTGACGTCAGCGTGAGGTCTTTCTGGCTGGCGGTGCTAGGGCTGTTCGCGGTGATCGGAGTGGCAGTGATCGCCCTCCGGATCCTCTCCCGGCATCACGCGACGGCCTGTCCGGCGTGGCTCGCCGTGCTGCTCGAGAATCCCTACATGAACTGCCTGGCCGGGGCCGAAGTGATCCTCGACCGCGCCGACATCACCGAGGGGCTCGTTGTTCTGGACGTGGGATGCGGAACGGGGCGGATCGCGCTCCCTGCGGCCGAGCGGGTCGGTCCTGCTGGTCGCGTCGTGGCCCTCGACCTCCAGCCGGAGATGCTCCGGAAGACCGAGGCGCGGGTCGGGGAATCGGGGCTCGAAAACGTCCAGACCGTCCTGGCGGGCATCGGGGAAGGTGCGGTGCCGGGAGAGGCTTTCGACCGGGCGATCCTGGTCACGGTTTTGGGAGAGATCGTGGACCAGGCGGCAGGGCTGAGGGAGATCCACGCCGGACTCAAGCCGGGTGGCATCCTCTCGGTCACGGAGGTCCTGCCCGACCCCCACTACCAGTCGAGGAGCCGCGTCCGGCGACTGGCCGAGGCGGTCGGCTTCGCCCTCGTCGGGGCGCACGGCCCCTGGTACGCCTTCACGATGAACTTCCGGAAGTAGGGCATGATCTCCTTCGGCCTCGTGATGTTCGCACTGCCGGTGGCGATCATCCTCCTGGCGGTGTTGCTCGCCCGCCGAGGCGACGGCTGATGGCGGCGCCGTCAGCAGGGCCGTATGGGTCGGCGCGAAGGGCTTCGCGCTGATGCCGGCTGCCAGTCCGTGGGCCGTCGGAGCGTTCATCGCCTACCTGGTCCTGGTGGTGGCGATCGGCATCTACGCCGCGCGCTTCTCCTCGGCGGGAGTGGCGGAGTACTTTATCGGCGGGCGCCGGATGAATCGCTTCGTCGTCGCACTCTCCGCGGTCGTCTCGGGCCGGAGCGCGTGGCTCCTGCTGGGCGTCACCGGGATGGCCTACGCCATGGGCCCTTCCGCTGCCTGGGCGGTGGTCGGATACATTGTCGTCGAGGTCTTCCTCTTCCTCTACTACGCGCCGCGGCTTCGCCGCTTCAGCGCCCGCTACGACTGCATCACCGTGCCGGACTTCTACGCGGCCCGCTTCGAGGACGAGCGGGGAACGCTGCGTGCCCTGCTGGTCGTCGTCATCCTCCTCTTCATGGTCGGCTACGTCGCGAGCCAGTTCGTCGGTGGTGGCAAGGCGTTCGCGGCGGGCTTCGGCCTCTCTCCCACGACGGGAGTGCTGCTGACCGCCGGCATCGTGCTCGTCTACACGATGCTGGGCGGCTTCCTGGCGGTGAGTCTCACGGACATGATCCAGGCCTGCTTCATGATCTTCGCCCTCGTGCTGCTGCCGGTGATCGCGATCGCCGACCGCGGCGGGCTGGGCGTCGTGCTGCAGGAGCTCGCAGCCCTCGATCCGACTCTCGTGGATCCCTTCGCCCTCTCGGTCGGCGCAGGCATCGGCTTTCTGGGAATCGGTCTCGGCTCCCCAGGGAACCCGCACATCCTGGCCCGCTACATGTCGATCGACGACCCGGCCCAGCTACGCTACTCCGCGGTGGTGGGGACCGTCTGGAACGTCGTGATGGCCTGGGGCGCTCTCTTCATCGGGCTCGTGGGCCGTGTCTACTTCCCCGAGACGACCATGCTCCCCCAGGGCGATACGGAGAGCCTCTATCCGCTCCTGGCCCAGCAGCACCTGCCGCCGGTCCTGTTCGGGGTGGTCGTGGCCTCGATCTTCGCGGCGATCATGTCGACGGCCGATTCACAGCTGCTCGTGGCAGCCTCCGCGGTCGTGCGGGACCTGTACGAGAAGGTATGGCACCGCGGGGAGGCGATTCCGCAGCGGCGGCTGGTCTTCCTGAGCCGCGCGACGGTCGTCTTCCTGGTCGCGCTGGCGGTGGGGTTCGGGCTGGCGGCCGATCAACTCGTCTTCTGGCTGGTGCTGTTCGCCTGGGCAGGGCTCGGAGCCTCGCTGGGCCCGACCTCGATCCTCGCCCTCTTCTGGAGGCGGACGACGAAAGCCGGTGTGATCGCCGGGGTCGCCACGGGCACGGTCACCACAGTCATCTGGTACCTCGTGCCGGCTCTGAAATCCCGGATGTACGAGCTGGTCCCGGCGTTCCTTCTGGCGCTGGTGGCTACTGTGCTCGTCTCGCTGGCCACGCGGCCGCCAAGGGA
>JBDGZR010000125.1:0-10440 GCA_039588495.1 Gemmatimonadota bacterium
AGTGCAAAACCTGAAGCAGCACACGGCCGTGCGAGCCGAGACCGATGCGGCCCGGCGGAATCTGGAGGCTGCCGAGGACGAGCAGCTGCAGGGGATGCAGGAGGTCGAGGAGGCAAAGGCGGAGCTCTCCGTTCTGAAGGGCCAGCTTACGGAGGAGCGGGCTGCCTACGAGAGGCTGAAGAGCGAGACGAGTGCCCGGCGAGCGGAGCTCGAGTCCGAGATCCTCGTGGAGCAGGATCGCCGCGCGAACCGTGAGCTGAGGCTCGACGTGGAGGCGCTTCGCCTCTACGAATCGGTTCGGGGCGGGAAGACCCGCCAGGTGTTGGCCGCCCTCACCCCCGACGGCGTCTGTGGTCACTGCTACACCTTCATCCCGAAGCAGCGTCAAGCGGAGATTCGCTCGCGAAGCCGGCTCCACCTTTGCGAGGGTTGCGGGATCATCCTCTTTCCGGTCGAGTGAGCTGCGGGTGACAGAGGCCGTTCAACCTCGCCGTTGCTGGATCGAGCCGAGGCCGGCCTCCCCCGCCGACGTAGACAGGCTCCGAGAATCCCTCCAGCTTCCCCCGCTCCTTTGCCAGCTCCTGGTTCGCCGCGGCTGCCGGGATCCCGACGCGGCCCGTGCCTACCTTCGCCCACATCTCGAGACTCTGTCGCCGCCGGATTCGCTTCCGGACCTGACGGTCGCAGTCGACCGCATCGAGGAGGCGATCGCTGCGGAGGAGAAGATCCTCGTACATGGCGACTACGATGTGGATGGAATGACCGCGGCGGCCTTGTTGGACCGGGGCCTGCGGGAGCTCGGCGGACGGGTGGACGCCTTTGTCCCGCACCGGTTGCGGGACGGATACGACCTGGGAGCCGCCGGTCTGGCCAGGGCGGAGGAGGTGGGCGCGCGACTCATCCTCACGGCAGACTGCGGGATGACGGCCGTCGAGACGGTCGATGCGGCGAACGAGGCCGGGCTCGATGTCGTCGTGACCGATCACCACACACCGGGTCTTCGACTCCCGGCGGCTCTCGCCATCGTGAACCCGCACCGTGCCGACAGCGAGTACCCGTTCGACGGTCTCACCGGAGTCGGCGTGGCGTTCAAGCTGCTTGCGGCGCTTCACCGCAGGGCCGGCCTGCCGGCAGGCTCCTTGAACCGTCACCTCGACCTCGTGGCGATCGGGACGATCGCCGATAGGGGCCCACTCGTCGGGGAGAATCGGATCCTCGTAAGGGCCGGGCTGCGCGTGCTGGCCCGTACCCGGAACCGTGGCCTATGGGCTCTGATGGCGGCGGCGCGGGTCGCGCCGTTCGACGACCGGGTCCCGGCGGAGGACGTGTCCTTCCAGCTAGCTCCGCGCCTGAATGCGGCGGGGCGCGTGGGAGCCGCCGAGGAGGGCCTCCGCTTGCTGGTCACCGAGGACGCGGCGGAGGCCGAGGCGCTGGCGTGGAAGCTCGAGGACCACAATCGGCGGCGTCGGGCCACGGACAAGCACGTGACGGAGGAAGCGGAGGCGCAGCTAAGGGAGAGCTACGACCCGGAGCGCGATTCGGCGTTCGTGTTGTGGAGCGACGATTGGCACCCCGGGGTGCTCGGCATCGTCGCGTCGCGGATCGCCGAACGTTTTGGCCGACCCACGGTCATTATCAGCTTCGACGGAGACCTTGGACGGGGCTCGGCCCGCTCCGCCGATGGTGCGAACCTGATCGCCGTCCTCGATGAGTGTTCGGCTGTGCTCGAGCGGTACGGAGGGCACCGTGAGGCGGCGGGGCTGGATCTGCAGCGCGAGGCCCTGGAGGAGTTCAAGCGGCGCTTCCTGAGCGCAGTTGCGGCCCAGTCGGCCGGCGTGGCCACAAGCGACGATCCGGCCGGCGCGCCCCCGGTCGGGGAGAGGCCCGTGGGGGGCGACGTGCAGGAGCTGGAGATTGACCTGCAGGTTTCGCTCGCCGAGGCGGAAGACCCTATCCTCGGCTGGCTGCGTCACCTGGAGCCCTTCGGTTTCGGGAATCCGCGACCCGTGCTTCTCGCGAGGGATGTGCGCTTCGAGGATCTCGCCCGAGTAGGCGCCGACGGATCGCACCTCAGGGCTTCCGCCCTCGGCGAGGAAGGTGGGAGGCTTCCGGTGATCGGCTTCGGGATGGGCGATCGAGTCGCCGAGCTGTGCGATGGCAGCTGGGAGCTCGCCTTCGAGCTGGTCGAGGACCACTGGCGGGGCCGGCGCCGTACCCAGGCTCGCCTGCTGGATGCCCGCGGCGCTTGAAACTTCGTATCGTCGCCGGAGAGCTCGGCGGCCGCGTGATCCTCGTCCCCAGGCGGCCGGAGCTCCGCGCGACGGCCGATCGAGTGCGGGAGGCATGGTTCAGCGCGCTCGGCGTTCGCCTCGAAGCGGCGGCCGTTGTCGACCTGTTCGCCGGATCGGGCGCCCTGGGGATCGAGGCGCTCTCGCGGGGAGCGGCCCGGGTCGACTTCGTGGAGACGGACCGCCGGCTGGTCGCTGCTCTGAGGTCGAACCTCGAGGGGCTGGGGGTGAGCGACCGCGGATGTGTGCGGTGCGGAGATGTGTTCGCGTTCCTGGAGTCGAACCGGGGTCGCCGGTGGGATGTGGCGTTGGCCGACCCGCCGTATCGTAAGGGACTGGCGAGCCGCCTGGTCGACCTGTTCCGAGGGCGACCGTTCGCCGATATCCTTTGCGTCGAGCACGAGCCCGGAGCCCTGGACGGCGAGCGAGGGATCTCGTGGACGCGCCGTTACGGCGATGTCGAGCTGACGTTCCTGACAGCCGGGAAGACCGGCTCAGAAAGAGAGACGGATCAGTGAGCAGAGCGGAGAGAACCGCGGTGTATCCGGGCTCTTTCGACCCCATCACACTGGGTCACGACGACATCGTCCGCCGGAGCCTGAAGCTCGTGGACCGGGTGATCGTGGCCGTGGCCGAGACGGCGACCCAGTCGAAGTCGTCGCTCTTCGACCTCGAGGAGAGGGTCGCGATCCTGGAGCGCGTTTACGAGGACGAGCCGAGAGTCACGATCTCGTCGTTCGAGGGCCTTCTCGTGGACTTTGCCCGCACGTCCGCCGCCCCGATCATCATTCGCGGCCTCCGGGCCGTGAGCGACTTCGAGTACGAGTTCCAGATGGCTCTCATGAACCGATCCCTCTGGCCCCAGATCGAGGTGATCTTCATGACGCCGGACAACAGGTACACCTTTCTGAGCTCCTCCCTCGTGCGCGAAGTGGCCCGCCTCGAGGGCGACGTGACCGCGTTCGTTCCTCCGATTGTCCTGGAGGCGATGGTGGCGCGCATCGGTCCGAGTGTCGCCGGCGGATGAGGCCCGTGCGCGTGGAAGCCCCGTCGTCGAGCGGTCCTGCCGAATTCCTCAACTCGCTCGCCGTGCGGGCGGCCGCGACCTCACGTCGGATCGGCTTCCCCGAACTCGGGGAGGAGCGAGTGGTGAAGGCGATGAGCGCGCTGTCGACCGAGGGCATCGTACATCCCGTGGCCGTGGGCTCGGATTCGGAGTTGCGTCGCCTGCGCGAAAAACTGCCCGAAGTCGAGTGCGTGGACGTCGCCTCCCTCCCTCCCGACGCGCACGGCATAACAGGGATCGAAGGATGCGATGCGACGTCGCCGCTTCACGTCTCCGCGGCCCTCGTACGCGCCGGCTGGCTGGACGGGGCCGTGGCCGGCGTGGGCATCGAGACGGCGGCGGTGATCCGAGCGGGCCTCCGGTGCATCGGCATGGCTCCCGGCACGCAGATCGTATCCAGCGCCTTCTACATGCTGCTGCGCGAGCCGGCGCCCGCCGGGGACTCTGTGCTGACGTTCTCCGACGCCGGCGTGCTTCCAGATCCGACTCCCGGCCAGCTCGCGGAGATTGCCGAGCAAGCGGCGCGGGCGCGCCGCGCGATCGTCGGAGACGAGCCTCGTGTCGCCTTCCTCTCCTACTCCACACACGGGTCTGCGGGAGGCCCATCCGTCGAACGTGTTCGCGAGGCGCTGCAGCTCTTCAGGGGACGCTGTCCCGGAGTGGTCGCGGACGGAGAGTTGCAGGTGGACGCGGCCCTGATTCCGGAGATCGCGGCGCGTAAGGCCCCCGATTCTCCCCTGGGCGGCGATGCCAACGTGCTCGTATTCCCCGATCTGGACGCGGCAAACATCGCGTATAAGCTCGTGCAGAGGCTGGCCGGTGCCGAAGCGCTTGGACCGATCCTTCAGGGATTGTGGCGTCCATTGAACGATCTGTCCCGCGGAGCGGTCGCGGAGGACATCGTCTACGTCGCCTGCATCACCGCGCTCATGGCAGCCTGACGGCTCATCGCGAAGGAGGCCGGCCGAGGAGCGATGAGAGCTGAAGCGCCTGAACATCGGCGTGCCAAACGGTCGCTCAGCCAGAACTTCCTGGTCGACCGGAACCTGCAGGAGAAGATCGTCCGGGAGCTGGGTGCGGTTCCCGAGGATGTGGTACTCGAGATCGGGGCGGGCCACGGGGAGCTGGGTGGTCGCCTCGCCGGCAGGGTGGCGGAGGTCGTCCTCGTCGAGAAGGACGACGACCTGGCCCCGGAGCTTCGCGACAGGTTCGCTGCCGACGAGGGCGTGCGAGTGGTACACGACGATGCGCTCGACGTCGACCTCTCGGCGCTGATTCCGGACGGCCGGGCCTACCGGGTGCTCTCCAATCTTCCCTACGCGATCACGACCCCGCTGCTGTTTCGCATTCTGGATATGCGCCCTCCCTCGGCACGGGTCGTGGTTACGGTGCAGCGGGAGGTGGCTGAGCGGATCGTGGCCGAGCCGGGGTCGAAGACGTACGGCGCGCTCAGCGTCGGCGTCCAGGTGAGGGGATCTCCCAGGGTCGCCTTTCGAATCGGCAGGAACGCGTTCCGCCCCGTGCCCGCGGTGGACTCGGCCGTCGTCGTGATCGATCCGGATCCGGAGGCGCCGGTCGGCGAGGAGGAGGCGGCGTTGCGCAGGCTGACTCGAGTGGTCTTCGGCCGGCGCCGCAAGCAGCTTCAGAAGATCCTGCGAAGCGCCCCGGAATACCGTCTGTCTCAGCACGAGGTCGAGCAGCTCGCGGCAAGCCTGGGCTTCGATCCCCGCGACCGGCCCGAGAAGCTCCATCCGCAGGAACTGCGTGCTCTCGCCCTCGGCCTGATCGGTCATGTTGAGAAGCGGAAGTAGCGTCCATATCTTGCTTGTGAACGATTTCACAAGCGTCCTGGGAGCGTGAAAAAGATCTCCGAGTCGGCCGTTCGCCGCCTTTCTCTATACCTCCGTCTGCTCAGGGTCGTCGCCGGAAAGCAGGAGCTGATCTCGAGCCAGGGGCTCGCCGAGCGGAGCGGGGTTACCTCGGCCCAGGTCCGCAAGGATCTGAGTCTGTTCGGATCCTTCGGCCAGAGAGGCCGGGGGTACGAGGTCGACGAGCTGATCCAGACCCTGGAGGGGATTCTGGGGCTGGGCAGTCGTTGGCGGATCGCCATCGTCGGGGTCGGCAAGCTGGGCTCGGCGCTGCTGGGCTATCGGGAGCTCGGTCAACGCGGTTTCGATGTGGTGGCCGCCTTCGACGTCGATGCGAGCAAAGTGGGAAAGCAGCTGGGTACGCTCGACGTGAGCGACATCGATTCGCTCGAGCGCGTCATCCGCGAGCGAAAGGTGGAGATCGGGATCATCACGACTCCACCCGAGGCCGCGCCGGATGTGGCCGACCGACTGACCAGGGCCGGAGTGTCGGCCATTCTGAACTTCGCGCCGGTGAAGATCGGGGGGGACGAGGGGACGGTGATACGGACGATGGATCTCGCGCTGGAGCTCGAGGGGCTTACGTTCGCGCTCACCTCCTCGCGCGACAGGGAGCGCTCCCAAGCATGATGGTCGCCGGGTGAACGATCCGGGCCTGCGCTTCTCGGAGAGCTCATCGCTCGTCTCGCATGCGCTGAGCCTGATCGAGGAAAAGCCGCGGCACACCTCGAAGATCGCCGGCCGCGTCTTCGGCCTGAGCAACGGGCCTCCCGGGCTGGCGGCACGTCTCGTTTTCGAGCTGCTGGCCGAAGATCACCGGGTGGAGGTCGACCGCGACGGCGTCTGGCGGCTCGCGTCGGCACCCTCGAGCGCCGAGCGACGCCTGGATGCGGTGACCTTCGCGGTGGTGGATGTCGAGACGACCGGCATTCCGGTTTCGAAGGGTGGCCGAATCATAGAGATCGCGCTGGCCGAGGTACGGGGCGGGGTGATCCGGGATGAGTTCACCACGCTCGTGAATCCCGATCGTCCCGTGCCGCGCTGGGTCTCGGGGCTCACCGGCATCTCCGGTGAGATGGTGGCCGACGCTCCCAGGTTCCGGGATATCTGCGACGATCTCAGAGAGAGGCTGGAGGGCCGTGTGTTCGTGGCTCACAATGCGGCGTACGACTGGGCATACGTGAGTGCCGAGATCCAGCGGGCCCGGATGATGATTCCGAACGGACCGCGGCTTTGCACCGTCCGGCTGGCCAGGAAAGCGCTGCCCGGCCTGCACCGTCGTGGCCTGGACTCCCTCGCGAGGTACTACGGAATCGAGATCGACGGCCGTCATCGCGCGTGGGGAGATGCCAGGGCGACGGCGCTCGTGCTCATCCGGCTGCTGGGCGAGGTCGAGCGGGGGGGCGTGGAGCACTGGATGGAGCTGCAGAGCTGGTTGTCCGAGCGTCCGAAGCGCCGTCGGAGACGGCGGGGGCTCGGATGATCATCTGCGAGGACGGCGGGGTGCGTGTTCGCACGGTGGATGCCGGGCGGCTCAAGCTGGATGGTGGCGCGATGTTCGGGGTCGTTCCGAAGCCGCTTTGGAGGCGCCAGATCCCGGCGGACGAGCGCAACCGGATACCGCTGGCCATGCGCTGTCTGCTCGTGGAGTCCGGCGGAGAGGTGGTGCTGGTGGATACGGGCCTGGGCAACAAGGAGGATGACAAGTTCCAGGAGATCTACGGGATTCGCAATGCGGGCCGGCCAACGAGACTGGAAGATTCGCTCAGGGACGTCGGCGTTGAACCCGAAGACGTGGACCTCGTCATCTGCACCCACCTTCACTTCGACCACGCCGGCGGGAGCACCACGCTGTGCGATGACGGCGAGATCCGTCCCTCGTTCAGCCGGGCCCGCTACGTGGTTCGACGAGGCGAATGGGAGTTTGCCCACGCGTCGAATGAGCGCGTAAGAGCCAGCTACCTGCCAGGGAGCTTCGCGCCCCTGGCGGAGGCGGGCATGCTCGAGTTCGTGGACGAGGACGTCGAGGTGATGCCGGGGATCACAGTCGTGCGCACGCCGGGCCACACGCCCTACCACCAGTCGGTGATCGTGCGCGCGGGAGGACGCACGGTCTTCTACCCCGCCGACCTCGCCCCGACCGGCGCCCACCTTCGGCTTCCCTGGATCATGGGTTACGACGTGGAGCCGCTGGTCACGCTGGAGAGCAAGCGCACGTGGCTGACCCGGGCCGGAGCGGAGGACTGGCACATCGTCCTCTGCCACGATCCGAGGGTGGCCACGGGTGTGGCGCGGCCCCGCGACGGAGGTGGCTGCGAGCTGACGGACGTGCGCTACGATGGCGAGTAGCGCGCGGGTAGTGTGAGTGCGAAGATCGAACCCGAGAGGATGGTGAAGATAATGGACAAGGAGCATACAGCGGTCATAGTCGGCGCGGTTCGTCTGCCCACGGGCCGATTCCTGGGCGGGCTCGCTCCTCTGACCGCTCCGGCGCTGGGCGCGAAGGCGATCGAGGCCGCGGTCGAGAGGTCGGGTGTGCCGGTGGGGGAGATCCAGGACGTGATCATGGGGAACGTGATCCAGGCGGGTGTCGGACAGGCGCCGGCCCGCCAGGCGGCCATCATGGGCGGGATTCCCGAGACGGTTCCGGCCGTCACGATCAACAAGGTGTGCGGATCCGGCCTCAAGGCCGCGATGCTGGCCGCCCAGGCCATCCGGGCCGGGGACAACCAGGTGATCGTCGCCGGAGGAATGGAGTCGATGTCGAACGCCCCCTATCTCGTTCGCGGGTATCGAGCGGGGGTCAAGTTCGGCGATCGTCAGGTGATCGATGGGCTGATCAACGACGGGCTCTGGTGCTCGTTCGGCGAGTGTCACATGGGCGGGTACGCGGAGTACACGGCCATGAAGGCCGAGATCAGTCGGGAAGACCAGGACGAGTTCGCCGTCTCCAGCCACCAGAAGGCCGTGCGGGCCATCGATGCCGGTGAATTCGACGCCGAGATCGTTCCCGTCGAAGTGCCGGGCCGGAAGGGGTCCGTGGTCGTCGACACCGATGAGCCGCCGCGGCGCGACACGTCGATGGAGGCCATGGCGAAGCTGAGACCCGCGTTCGGTGCCGATGCTCCCCCGGAGGTTCAGGAGCTCAGCGTCACGGCGGGCAACGCCCCTGGCCTCAACGATGGGGCCGCGGCCATGGTCATCACCTCGGAGGCGTTCGCCGCGGCGAACGGCCTGGACATCCTCGCGCGAATCTCGGCATATTCGGTCGGCGCTACGGCTCCCCGCGACCTCTTCTTCGCACCGGTCGTGGCCGTGCGGAAGCTGATGGAGGCCGAGGGCACGACGGCGGATGACTACGGGCTCTACGAGATGAACGAGGCGTTCTCCGTTCAGGTCCTGGCCGATGGCCGTCAGCTGGGAGTGGATTGGGACCGCGTCAACATCCGGGGCGGTGCCGTGGCACTCGGGCACCCGATCGGTGCTTCGGGTGCGCGTATCCTCACAACACTCGTGCATGCGATGCGGGATCGGGACGTCGACAAAGGCCTCGCAACGCTCTGCCTGGGTGGCGGCAACGCGGTCGCCATGAGCATAGAACGCGCTTGATACTAACTATGATAACTGCAAACAAAACAATATCATCCGAAACACGTACCGCTCGCATGGAGCGGAGTCTGCCGCGGGCGCTGGCGGTCGTCGTCTTCGCGGCGCTGACGGCGATCGGAGCGAAGCTGGCGGTGCCGCTGCCGGGCACGGCGGTGCCGTTCACGCTGCAGGTCTTCGCGGTCCTGTTGAGCGGCATCGCTCTCGGGCCGCGCCTCGGCGCGTCCAGCCAGTTGTTGTACCTGGGGGCCGGCGTCGCCGGCCTTCCGGTTTTCATGGCCGGAGGAGGCCTGGCGTACCTGCTTGGGCCCACGGGAGGCTATCTGCTGGCCTTTCCCGTCGCGGCAGCGATCGCGGGTTGGCTGGGCGGCAGATCCGGGCGTGTGCTTCCCATGATCGCCGGGGCGGTTCTGGGTGTCGCGTTCATCCACCTGGCCGGCATCTCCTGGCTGGCCACGCTCGGGGGTGGATCGGCGGTGTTCCGGGTGGGTGTGCTTCCGTTTCTACCGGGGGATGTTCTGAAGATCGCGCTCGCCGCACGGGTTGGCGGCTCGGTCTCTTCGTGGTGGCATTCCTGACCCTTCTGCTCGCTCTCAACCAGCTGGCGGAGTGGCTGGGTGCGCCGTGGCTCACCGGCGCCTGGCCGGAGCGCTGGGTCTTTCTGATACCGCTGGCGGCGGCGGGTATCGCGAGCTGGTTCATGATGGAGGGCGTGGAGGGCAAGCCCCTGGCCGCGCTCGGCCTGCCTGTGGACCGCTTCCTCCCCTCCTCGTTCGGCCGGGGCGCGCTGCTCGGCATCTCGCTCATGGGTCTGGTGGTCCTGGTCATGGTGGTCGCAGGGGCTCTCACATGGGCGAGAGAGCCTGCCGTCGCGGGACGCGCTGCCGGCGCCTTCCTCGAGCTCAGCGCCTTCCTGGCGGTGGCGGCCTTCGCCGAGGAGTTGTTGCTCAGGGGGTATCCTCTCCAGGTGATCGCGGAAGCCCTCGGCGGCCCGGCCGCGATCCTGCTGACCGCCGTTGTGTTCTCCGGCCTTCACGCCCTGAACCCACACGTCTCACCTCTCGCTCTGGTCAACATCGCCCTGGCGGGGATCCTGTTGGGCGCCGCGCTCTGGCGGACGATGAGCCTGTGGTTCGTGACGGGTGTTCATTTCGGCTGGAACTGGGTGATGGGTGTCGCCGCAGATCTGCCGGTGAGCGGTGTGGATGACGCCGTTCCCGGCTTCTCGCTGGACACTCCCGGCATCGAGGCGGTCTTGAGTGGATCGAACTCGCTCACCGGAGGGTCCTTCGGGCCCGAAGCCAGCTGGGTTGTGACCGCGGTGACGCTTGCCGGCATCGCCTGGGTGATGACCCGGAGGCGGCCAGGCCCCGCCCTGCGCGTGCTCGCGCTTCGGCCGCCGGCCGCGAGGCGATCTCAGCCCCGCCGGCATCGGGTCCGGGAGGCGTCGTAACGGATGCAGGACTGATGAGGGAATACGGAATCGAGGCTTCGCTCGGCCCGGTCCGAGCGATCAACAATAGGAGCTGAGAAGTGTCAGAGGGACGAACCATACAGAGAGTCGGTGTTGTCGGCGCGGGTACGATGGGGAACGGGATCGCCCACGTTTGCT
>JBDGZR010000126.1:0-9305 GCA_039588495.1 Gemmatimonadota bacterium
CAGAAAGACCTTGCTCACGTCCGTCATCTCGATCATGGCGGCCGCGTCGCCCGCCCCGTTCGCTCCGTTCGTCACGCTCATCGTCATCGTTCCTCTTCTCCGCCGTGATGCGCTCCGGCTACTTCAGCCGAACGCGCTCGGTGTCATCCCACCTGGACATATCGGAGAGGATGACCTCGTCCCCTTCCTCCAGCCCATCGATGATCTCGATCTCGTTGACCGAGCTCGCCCCCAAGCGGACCGGCACCCGGACCGCCGCGTCGCCGCTCTCGGCCAGCTTGAACAGCCCCACCGTACTGTGGCTCTGGCCGTAGGCCGGACGGCCCACGTGGAGTACGTCCGCGAGACGCTCGATCTCGATCGTCCCGTCCACGCTCAAGTCGGGTCGGGCGCCGCGGGGCAGCTCTCCCGTCAATGCCACCTCCACCAGCACCGCCCCGTTCTGCACGTTCGGATCGACCCGCTTCACCCGACCCTCGATCAGGTCGCTTCGCGTATCTATGATCGCTTGCTGGCCGGGCTGGACCTCCCGGGCCTGCGTCTGCGGGACTCTGAGCTCGGCTTGGAGGCGGCCGGGCTGGGCGACGCGCGCCAGCGTCGTCCCCGACTGCACCCACTGGCCGGGCTCTAGCGACAGGTCCTGAAGCACGCCGTCGGCACCCGCCGTCACCTTCATCGATTCCACTCTCCGGCGCTGGTACTCGTAGATCGAGCGGAGCCGGTCGACCTGCTCCTCCTGGACCTCGAGCTGCTCATCGACGGTCTGCTGCAGGAGCCCGTAACGCTTCTCCTCCGTGCTGAGCTGGATCCTCGCCGCCTCGGCCTGCTCCCTGGACTCGAGCGCCTCGTTCCGGCTGATCAGCTCCCGGAGGTAGAAGGCGGAATCCGACTCCGCGGTCCGATTGGCTTCCAGCCAGGCGGCGCGCGCCTGCGCCAGCGAGGCCTCCTGGGCGAGCGTCTGCGTACCGAGCGAGCGTCTCAAATCGACCAGGCCGGCCCTCGCGGCCGTCCACTGCTGTTGGGCCTGAAGCGCCTCGAGCTCGACGTCCGGGTTGCTGAGCTGCAGAAGGACCGTCCCCGCTTCCACCGTCTCTCCCGGCTCGACGTACACCTGCTCCACCCGTCCCGCCGTGAGCGCAGAGACGAACCGCATCTGTTCGGGCACGAGAGTGCCGGGCCCCCGAACGGCCCGGACCATGGGTCCGCGCTCCACGGTGCCGATCAGCACGGCGTTGCGCTGGACGCTGGGAGAGGCGGGCTTCATGAAGGCCAGGAGGAGGGCGATGATCGCGACGACGGCGATTCCGGCGCCGATCAGGATCGGCTTTCGCTTGCTCCCGGTCGCCTCGCGCGTGATGTCCATACGCGTGCCGCGGCTGGAGGAGCCGCGATCCCCGTCCCACTCGCCCGGCTTGGGCTTCTTGGGTTTGGAGCTCTTGGGCTTCGACCTGGGTTTCGAGATGCTGTCCGCCACGCGGGGTCGCTTTGGCCGCTCTTCGCTATCGGGCACGATACGGGGTCGGCTTTCCTCGCTGCGGAGCGGTGTTTCCACCCTGGATTCTTCCTTGTCTCGCTTGTCTCGCGATGCCTTCGCGCTTCCTGTTCTCTCTGGGCGACCCTACGGAGCGGGCCTCGCAGAGGTTTCAGGGGTCTCTCGAGGGGCCCGGACGGCCTCCGAGCCGCTGTCTCTTGGGGCCTTCTCCAGCCGAGAGGCTCGGAGCGGTCGCCGGCTCGGCAGGATGAGAGCCGGCTCGGGGTGCGATCGATCGGGCTTGTCGCTCCCCACCGTTGCTGTTAGGTATCGCGAGCGGCCACTCTGCCCATTCTCTGGATGATGGATGCGCCCGACAAGAGAAAGGTTGCATAGCCCCTCGACCGAGCTCTCGAGCCTCCCGAGCACGCCCCGGAGCCGATCGCCGTGAGCCGGCGTGCGGCCAAGGGCACCGTATCCGGTCGGCCGCTGGCCGTCGTGACAGGTGCGACGGTGGGAATCGGCTACGAGATGAGCCGGCTGCTTGCGCGGGACGGGCACGACCTGGCGATCGTGGCCAGGGACGAGGAGAAGCTCCAGCGGGTGGCCGAGCAGCTGAGCGGCGGGCACGGCGTGGACGTGACCTGGATCGCCCTCGATCTCTCCGATCCCGGCGCCGCTTCGGGGCTCCATGCCAGGCTCTCGGGCCGGCCCGTGGACGTTCTCGTCAACAACGCGGGCTCCGGGACCTTCGGCCCCTTCGCCGAGACCGACGTGGACGCCAGCCTCCGCATGGTCCGCCTCAACGTCGAGGCGCTCACCCATCTCACCCGGCTCACGCTCCCGAACATGCTGGAGCGCGACAGCGGCCGGATCCTGAACGTCGCCTCCACCGCGGCGTTTCAGCCGGGTCCGCTGATGGCGGTCTACTACGCGACGAAGGCGTACGTCCTCCACTTCAGCGAGGCGCTGGTCGAGGAGCTCCGGGAGACGGGGATCACGGTGACGGTCCTGGCCCCCGGGCCCACCGCGACGGAGTTCCACAAGCGGGCCGGGATGGAGGATTCGGGCCTGTTGCGCCGACTGGGTGTGATGGATGCCGGGACGGTCGCCGAGGCCGGCTACCGTGGCATGCTCCGGGGCCGGCGCATCGTGATCCCGGGGATGATGAACAAGCTGGGGCCGCTCGGCCTTCGTCTGGCGCCGCGCAGCATCGTCCCACCCGTGGTGCGCCGCCTCCAGGAGGAATGAGCCCTCCCGAGTGAAGGTGACGGGTGGGGTGGTCGTGGCCGGTACGGCCGTCGCGCTGGCCGCGGTCGTGGCGCTCGGCGGGGCCTTCGCACCGGGGGTCGGCCGCTCCGCCGGCTCGCCGGGCGACCTCTGCGCCGGGCTTCCCGAACCCGGCCCCGGCCGCCTGACGCCCAGCCTGGATCTCTACTGCCTGCAGCTCGTTCCGGCTGCGGGGACGGTCGGCATCGAGGGGTCGCTGTCGCTGCTGCCCGCGCGATCCACCTTCGGGACGGCGGTCGCGCCCGACGGGCGTCATCGCTTCGACGGCGTGCTCGCCCTCCGGGGTCTGCCTGCGCCCGAGGAGCTCGGGCCTTACTCCACGTACGTCGCGTGGATCACGACCCCTGTCTTCACCCCGCTGATCAATCTCGGGCCGGTCGGGAACGGGACGAACGCGGTCGGGCTAGTGGATCTCGAGAAGTTCGTGGTGCTGGTCAGTGCCGAGGAGTCGGCAGAGGTGGGTGAACGCACCGGCCCGCTCGTCCTGCGCGGCCGGTCCCCGAGCACGAGGATGCGATCCCCCGACTTCTTCGAGTTCGCGATGGGCGGGCGCGCGGGCGGCGGTGTGGACGGGCGTGCGGAAGGCGGCGGCCACGAGCATGCCGAGGCCGGCGGCCACGACCCGGAGGGGCAAGGCCGAGGGCCCGCCGCGGGTTGGGATCCGCCGCCGATGCCGGCCGGCCTCTCCATGCTTCCCGCCCTGATGGACCTTCGCCCCGGCGTGGGGCCCTTCCTTCCCGCCGCGGAGTCGTCGCGGCCGATCCCCGAAGCCCGGCCGCGCGAGGTGCTTCAGCTGGTGGACGGCGATTCCCTTGAGCTCGTCGCCGGCTTCGTTCGTCGGCGATTGCGCGGGCGGGAGCTCCTCATGTACGGCTTCAACGGCCAGTATCCGGGTCCCCTGCTCTGGGTGCCGGAGGCCGCTCGGATCACCGTGGGCTTCCGCAACGAGATCGACCTGCCGACCACCGTCCACTGGCACGGCGTTCGTCTCGACAACGCCTACGATGGCGTGCCGGGAGTGACGCAGGAGCTCGTGCCGCCGGGCGGTTCCTTCCGCTACGAGATCTTCTTCCGGGATCCGGGGATCTACTGGTATCACCCGCATCACCGCGAGGACATCACGCAGGACCTGGGTCTGTACGGGAACATGCTCGTGCGGTCGTCGCGGCCGGACTACTACGGGCCCGCGCACCGGGAGGAGGTCGTCGTGCTCGACGACCTGCTGCTGGGCGAGGCCGGCCTCGTCCCGTTCGGCGACGAGGCGGCGACTCACGCGCTCATGGGCCGCTTCGGCAACCTGATGCTCGTGAACGGAGAGCCGGACTATGCCCTCGAGGTCCGCGCCGGCGAGATCGTCCGCTTCTTCCTCACGAACGTCTCCAACACCCGCACCTTCAACCTGTCGCTCCCCGGCGCACGGCTGAAGGTCGTCGGTTCCGACGTCGGAAACTTCGAGCGCGAGGAGTGGGTGGAGAGCGTCGTGATCGCGCCGGCCGAGCGGTATATCGTGCACGCCCGCTTCGACCGGCCCGGCGACGTCCCGCTCCTCAATCGAGTGCGGGGGATCGATCACCTCTACGGCCGCTTCATCCCCGAGGAGGACACACTGGGCGTCGTCATGGTCTCCGCCGAAGAGGCCTCGCCGGATCTGGATGCGGAGTTCGCGCGGCTTCGCGAGCATCGGCACGTGGTGGAGGAGATCGCGCGCTACCGCACGCACTTCGACCGGCCGGTGGACCGGGAACTGGTCCTGTCGATGGAGTCGCGCGACCTGCCGTTCCTGATCGACCGACTGATGCAGCTGGATTCCGCCTACTTCAATCCGGTGGAGTGGAGCGGCACGATGCCCTTGATGAACTGGGCCTCGACGACTCGCCAGGTCGAGTGGAAGTTGCTCGATCCGGCCACCGGGGAGGTCAACGAGGAGATCGACTGGCGTTTTCGGGTGGGTGATGTGGTGAAGATCCGGCTCTCCAACGAGCGCCTGGTGCTCCACGCCATGCAGCACCCGATCCACCTCCACGGCCAACGGTTTCTCGTGCTGGAGGTCAACGGGTCGCCGACCGAGAACCTCGTCTGGAAGGACACCGTGTTGCTGCCCGTGGGCGCGACGGTGGATATTCTGCTCGAGCTTTCAAACCCCGGGGACTGGATGCTCCACTGCCATATCGCGGAGCACCTGGAATCGGGGATGAAGATGGTGTTCAGGGTGGAGGAGGAGGCGGAATCCCGCCCCTAGGAGCCTGTCCGAGCAGCGGTCAGGCTCCTTTTGTTCCTCGCTCGTACCTCTCAGATCAACCAGGAGAAGAGACATGAAGTCCAGCCGTATCGGGTCCTCCCTCGTCCTCGTCGCGCCCCTTGTCGCGCTTCTTTTCGGCGCCGGCACGGGTCGGCTCCTCGGCCAGACGTCGGCCGATCTGGACGATTCCGTCCGAGAGTTCGTCGCCGTCGATGCCGAGATCGTCGCCCTGAAGAACGCGACGGTCATAGATGGCACCGGCGCGGCGGCGCGGGCGGGTCAGACGATTCTTATCCAGGGTGGTCGCATCACGTCGGTCGGCCCGAGCGGCGATGTCGCGATACCGGAAGGTGCGGAGGTGGTCGAGGCGGCAGGCCACACGGTGATTCCGGGCATGGTGGGGCTTCACAACCACATCTTCTACACGGCGGCCGGCGGGCGGCAGGCGCAGCTCAACTTCAGTGGGCCGCGGCTGTACCTCGCTTCGGGAGTCACGACCGTGCGTACCACGGGAAGCCAGGCGCCGTACGCGGACCTCAACCTGAAGCGCTCGATCGATGATGGAGGAACGCCGGGGCCGCGCATGCACATCACCGCACCCTACATCACGGGCTCCGGCGGCGGCTCCCCGAACTCAATGGCGGCCGTGGATTCGCCCGAGCAGGCGAGGCGCTTCGTCGAGTACTGGGCCGAGGAGGGCGCCACCTGGATCAAGGCGTACACGGATATTACCCGCGAGAACCTCGGGGCCGCGATCGAGGCGGCGCACGAGCACGGCCTCAAGGTGACGGGCCACCTGTGCTCGGTCAGCTTCCAGGAGGCCGTGGACCTCGGGATCGACAACCTGGAACACGGCTTCCTCACCAACACCGACTTCGACCCCAACAAGGTGCCGGATGCCTGCCCGCCGAACAGCATGATCACGGTGGGACAGGAAGGCGATCCGGAGGGTGAGATCGCTGTGGCCACGATCCGGAAGATGATCGACAACGACGTCTCGATGACGTCCACGATGGCCGTGATCGAGCCGTTCATCCCGGGTCGCCCGGTGGAGGATGAGCGGACCCTGGAGGCGATGGCCCCCGAGATTCGCGAGGCTTATCTGGACACCCGCGGGCGGATCAACGAGGCGGGTCCGAACTTCCCCTTCAACGAGGAGATGCTGAAGAAGGAGATGACCTTCGAGGCCGGGTTCGCGAGGGCCGGTGGCCTGCTGGCGGCGGGCGTGGATCCGACGGGTATCGGTGGCGCGATCCACGGCTTCGGCGACCAGCGCAACCTGGAGCTGCTGGTGGAGGCCGGCTTCTCGACCGAAGAGGCCGTGCAGATCTGCTCGGCCAACGGCGCGAAGATCCTCGGCGTGTCCGACGAATTGGGCACCATCGCGGAGGGGAAGGTGGCGGACCTGGTCGTGCTCGAGGGCGATCTTTCGGGTGACGCCTCGGCGATCCGGAACGTCACGCTCGTCTTCAAGGCCGGCATCGGTTACGACTCCCCAAAGCTGATCGAGTCGGTGAAGGGCCTGGTCGGAGTCCGCTAGTCGGCAGCGACGCGTCTGCCGCGGCGGCCGCGATGGCCGCCATCTTGTGATGTGTTAACAGATAGGACGTAATACATTGGGAGAGAAGATGATAAGTGCCTCATTCATCGGCCGCGCGGCGGTCGGTCTCGTCCTCTTCGGGATCCTGCTGGCACCTCCCGCCGCGGGCCAGACGCGGGAGGAAGGGCCCTGGTGGCCACACCCGATTTGGGGCCCGGACGACCAGGTCGGAGCCACCAACTGGATCACCTCCGAGAAGATCCTGGAGGCGCTGAGCCTGGCCAGGACGGGGCAGGTCTACGAGCTCGGGCACCCCTACGAGCGAGGGATGCCGCTGTTCGGCGCGCGCAGCTACACCCTCTACATCCCCGGCTCTCCCACCTACAACGAGCCCTTCGGCTCGAACCGCCTCATCGGACACGACGAGTTCGTGTGCGCGGAGATCGGGCAGGTCGGGACCCAGTTCGACGGGCTCGGGCACATCGGGACCCGCCTCACGATGCCGGACGGCTCCGATCGGGACGTTTTCTACAACGGCGTCACCGTGGAGGAGATGCGAAGTGCCTACGGCCTGACCAAGCTGGGCGTCGAGCGCGTCAGGCCGATCATCACGCGCGGGTTCCTCGTCGACGTGGCCGGATACAAGGGTGTCGGCACCCTCCCGGAGAGCTACGAGGTCACGGTCGAGGACGTCCGCGGGGCGTTGGCCCGCCAGGGTCTGTCGGAATCGGATCTCCGGCCCGGCGACGCGATCTTCTTCCGCTACGGCTGGACCGTTCATTGGGACGATGCTGCCCGCTACAACGAGAACCCGCCCGGCATCGGCCTCGAGGTCGCGCACTGGGTCGTGGACCGGCAGGCCTCGATGGTCGGATCGGATTCCTGGACGACGGAGGTCGTTCCCAATCCCGATCCCGAGCTCGGCTTTCCGGTGCACCAGGTGCTGATCCCCGAGAACGGCATCCACAACCTCGAGAACATGGCTCTGGACGAGATCGCCGAAGCCGGCGTCTACGAGTTCCTCTTCATCTTCACGCCACTGCCGCTGGTCGGGGCGACGGGTTCCCCGGGCCGTCCGCTGGCTATCAGATAGTGAGCGAGCGGGGGGAGGTGCGGACGGCGGTTCGGCGCCGCGAGGTCTTCTCGTGGTGCATGTACGATTTCGCCAACTCGGCGTTCACCACCCTCATCGTCACCTTCATCTTCAGCGCCTACTTCGCGCAGGTAATCGTCGGAGACGAGGTGAGGGGGACGGTGATCTGGACCCGTGCCGTCAACATCTCGGCGGTCGCCGTGGCGCTCACGATGCCGGTGCTCGGCGCGATCGCGGACTTCTCGCGCAGGAAGAAGCGCTTCCTCCTTCTGGCCACGCTCCAGACGCTAGTGTTCACGACCCTCCTGTTCTTCGTGCAGCCAGGGATGGTCTTTCTGGGCGCCGTTCTCTTCATCTTCGCCAACGTGGCGTACGAGGGCGGACAGGCGTTCTACAACGCCTTCCTTCCCGAGATCTCCACCTCCACCAACATGGGCAGGATCTCCGGCTACGGGTGGGCTTTGGGCTATGTGGGGGGGCTGCTGGCGCTGGTGATAGCGCTGTGGATGATGCGCGCGCTGCCCGATGAGGCCCACCTGAACGTCCGGGCGACGATTCTGCTCGTCGCCCTCTGGTTCGGCATCTTCTCAGTTCCGACGTTCCTCTTCCTCCGCGAGAGAGGGGTCGCACGCCAGGTCGAGCCGGGGACGTACGTGCGGGAGGGCTTCCGGCGAGTCGGCGAGACGTTCCGACACCTGCGGCGCTACCGTGAGGCCGCCAAGGTGCTCCTCGCCCGACTCATCTACAACGATGGTCTCGTGACGATCTTCGCGCTCGCCGGGATCTACGCGATGGCCGTCTTCGATTTCACGATCGAGGAGGTGATCGTGCTCGGCATCGTCGCGAACGTGGCGGCCGGCGCCGGTGCCTTCGGCTTCGGGTTCGTGAACGATCGGATCGGCGGCAAGTGGACGATCGCGATCACCCTGATCGTCCTCAGCATCGCCGGGCTACTGGGAGCGAGCGCCGAGACGCGCGCCGGCTTCTGGGCCGCGGCCATGGCCATAAGCTTCATGGTCGGTCCGGCCCAGTCGGCGAGCCGCATGCTGTTGGGCAGCATGACGCCGGAGGCCAAGCACGCCGAGTTCTTCGGTTTCTACGCCTTCTCCGGGAAGCTCTCCTCGATCCTGGGGCCACTTCTCTTCGGCACCGTCGTCGGCGCCACCGGCAGCCACCGCCTGGCGATGGGCTCCATGGTCGCCTTCTTCGTGGTCGGCTTCGCCATTCTGATGAGGGTCGATGAGAAAGCGGGGATCGAGGCGGCGCGCGAGGATCTCGAGGGCGAGGCTACGCCCCATGAGCCCGAGGGTCCGCCCCACGAGCCCGAGGGCGAGTGAAGGCGGCCGACCTTCCAGCCCGCTACAACGCCGCCGCGATCCTCGACCACAACCTCGCGGACCGGGCGGGCAAGACGGCCCTATCCGGTCCGGCAGGAGAGCGCTCCTTCGCCGATGTGGCGGATGAGGCGAACCGGGCCGGCAACGCGCTTCGCACCCTCGGTCTGAGGCCCGGCGACCGCGTCGCGCTCCTGCTGCCCGATCTGCCCGAGTGGCCGGCCTGCTTCTTCGGCACCTTGAAAGCGGGAGGCATCGCCCTCGGCGTGAATACCCTGCTCACGCCCGCGGAGCATGCTTACATACTGGCGGACAGCGAAGCCCGTGTGTTGATCACG
>JBDGZR010000127.1:0-9211 GCA_039588495.1 Gemmatimonadota bacterium
CCGGAGCGCTCCGGCCGGTGCGCCTCCAGTTCACCCCGAGCGGCCGCGAGGTGTGGGTCCTCCACCAGGGTAGCCCGGAGATCACGATATTCCACGCCTTCAAGCGGGAGCAGGTCGGCCGAGTGGTGCTTCCCGGAGTGCCGTCCGACATCCTGTTCTCGAACGACGGTCTGCGGGCGTATGTCACACTCCCCACGGGCGTGGTCGCGGTCGACACGGAGACGCGTGAGGTGGTCCGCACGTTCGAGAGGGCGGCCGACAGAGGCTTCGGCGACTGGCGAGGTCAGTAGACCCGGTCGCCAGGCTCGGCTGATCTCGCCTCAAAAGCCACGGCCGTGGCACAGCCGGATGTGAAGAAGGCGGGAGAAGGAGATCCTCCTCCCGCCTTTCGTAGTCTCGGCGAGCTCTGCCGGTCGTTCGTAGCCGCCTAGTTGCCCTCGGGCATGTAGGTCATGCCGGGTACGGCGGCATGGTCCTGGTTGTCCATGGCACGAACGAGCTTCATGCGCTTGCCCATCAGCGCCTCCCACTGCTCGCCCTTCTCGTGCTGAGCCAGGGCGGCCTGCAGTGATCCGTCGCCGTAGAACGTGCTCATGTCGTTGAACGGAACGACGTAGAGCCTCAGCCCGCCGTCGCCGATGACGCCGTCGTACGCATGCACGGCGTACCGCCACTGGACGTCCGAGATGATCTGCATCAGAGCCGCGGTGTTCTCGGCGTGGGCCTCCTGCTTGCCGGGCTTCACCCAATTGGCGAAGACCATGACGTTGTTCGGGTTTTCGATCGGGCTCGCCGGCATGTAGCTGTGCGCCGCGTTGTACTTCGTGATCGAGCTACTCGAGCTGTAGTCGAGCTTATCGAACATCCCGAACGCTTCCGTGAGCGTCTCCTCGCCGGGCGTGCCCGAGAACTGACGCATCCACTGATCCTCGTCGTCGAAGTACGCCATGCTCTCGACGGGGTAAACCAGCGTGAAGTTGGAGCCGTTTCGGAAGAACATCCAGCCGTAGTCGGAAGACAGTTCGGCCAACTTGGCGGCCTCGACGATCTTCTCCATCGCCATCTCGAAGCCGGCGGCATGAGCGGGCGAAACCTCGAACTCAATGAGCTGGCTGAACATCGGGCCCTCTTCGGCCGCCGCGTACTCGGCGTCCTGAGCCGGGGCCATGCTCCAGCTGCCGGCGACGAGCGCGAGGCAGGCCAGGGCGGTCATCATCCTGCGCATCTCAAGCCTCCTGGGAAGGGCGGGACACGGGGCACGACAGAGTCGTGCGACAACAAGCTGCAACCGATCGTACGTTCATCTCGTAGGATTCGGTGGACAGCCTTTCCAAAATAGGCCGCAGCACCGGCGCGGCAAGGGATTCAAGGACAAGGAGGACGAGTTGGAGGAGATCCTGGCGCTGTTTATTCCGATCATTTTCATCCTCGCCATGGCTTCCGTCCTCATTCTCCGTCCCATCACCAAGCGTCTCGGGGATGCGCTGCACCAGATGCAGCAGGACCGGCACGAGGCGCGGCTCGACCAGGGCCAGCTCGACCAGATCCGTTCGCTCGTCGAGTCGGTGCAGGAGCGCGTGGAGCTCGTGGAGCAGAGGCAGAGCTTCTTCGAGTCGCTGCTCGAGTCGAAGGCTCAGAGGGTACGGCTGGAAGAGGGCGTCGACCAGACGGCGGAGAGGGCGTTGAGGTAGGTTTCGGGGCACCCGACGCACCGGGGGGCGCCCGACGCACCGGGGTCCCTTCGCTAGGTCGCTAGACCTCCAGGACCTCCAGATCCCGGGCGTTCCCGCCGTTGACCTCGGGCTGGATCGTGCAGTGGAGGATTCCAAAACGCTCTCTGGCCACTTCGCACATCTGGCGTACCGCCCCTTGAGCGTCCGCGGAGCGCGTCAGGCTTGCGTGCGCCGTCAGCATCACGAGGCCCGAGGTGAGCGTCCACACGTGAAGATCGTGGATCCCGGAGACTCCTTCCACCTCCGACAGCGCTGAGCGCACCGCCTCGGTACTCAGCTCGCCCGGTGCCGAAGCCATCAGCACGTCGACGGCCTCTTTGAGCAGGGACCAGGCGCTGTAGAGGATCAGCGCGGCGATCAGGCAGGCGGCCGCCGGATCGGCCCAGGCCCACCCGAACGCCAGGATCAACGCCGCTCCGACGATGACGCCGACGGAGCCGAGGGCGTCGGAGATCACGTGCAACCACGCCGCCCGCACGTTCAAGCTCTCGTGCCTGCCGCCCTCGAGCAGCCACGCCGCGACGCCGTTGACGATCAGCCCGCCGACCGCCACGGCAAGCATCGCTCCTCCGACCACCTCGGCCGGCTCCCGGAAGCGCCGCACGGCTTCGAAGAGAACGAAGAAGGAGATCAGCACCAGGACGGCACCGTTGGCCAGCGCCGCCAGGATCTCGGCCCGGTGATAGCCGTAGGTCATGCGCGGAGTGGCGGGCTTCGTCGCCAGCCGCATCGCCCACAGGGCCAGCCCGAGAGCCGAGACGTCCGTTGCCATGTGGCCCGCGTCCGCCAGGAGGGCGAGGGAGTTCGAGATCAGCCCGCCGCCGATTTCCACGATCATGTAGCCCGCCGCCAGGACGAGAGCCCAGGTCATGCGGCGTCGGTTGTCGTGGTGTGAGGATCCGCCGCGGAACCAGTGGCTGGCGCAGCCGTCCAGCGCCCCCTCTGCGCCGAAGTCGCACTCCGCCGTTATGGCCCCCGGCTCCGCCGCTATGGCCCCCAGCTCCTCACCTGGGCTAGGCGGTCGGCGGGACATAGGCGAGCAACGCCGCCAGTACGAAGATCACGGCCATCACGAGCATCTCCCAGATGACGGATCGGCGAAGACGCCCGGCACCCATCTCTTCTTCCAGGGCGGGCAGCAGGCTGAACTGATTCCGGAACCCGAACAGGCTGAGCACCACCAGGCCCGCCGCTTTCGCCAGGACCAGCCGGCCGTACGTCGTGGTGAAGACCGACGTGACCGCCGGGAGCGCCGCGAGCGTCTGGATGATGCCGGTGCCGGCGATCGTGATCACCGCGAAGACGGCGATGCGGGAGATCCTCTGAGCCGCGGTGCGGTACTCGGGCGAGTCCTTGGCCTCGATGATCAGGTAGACGAGTCCTCCGAGCCAGTACTGCGTGGCCGCGAGGTGCGCGGCCTTCGCCGGGACCGAGATGGCGGGGTCCGTCGAAAGAGCATGGCCGGTCGCGCCGCTGACGAGGGTGGCGAGAAGAGTCAGGAACGCGGCTGATCCCAGATGCCGGCCGAAGGCCAGGGTGGCCAGCGCGGCGACGGCCAGGCCGAGCCTGAGCAGCTCCAGCCCCCCGGCGCGCGTGCCGAGGAGTGCCGGGATCGTCTCGAGGTCCAGAGTAGCGTCTCCCGGGCTCACGCTTTGCAGCCAAAAGAAGAGGTGGCCGATGAGCAGGGCGGGGAGCAGGAGCGCCAGAAGGTAGGCCAGCCTAGATGCACGGCGGGATTCACCCGGCGCCACCCAGACTATGATGGCCAGCAGGCCGCCCAGGGCGAGGAGAGTGGCTACGGCGGCTCCGCGTGACAGGGCGAGCGATGGCGGGACCCCGATTCCGAGAATCTCGGCCTCCGCCGGGGGAGGTTCGAACCGCGCCGTTGCGTCGGGTTCCGTTCCGGTTCCCTCGACGGTCCCGCCACGATCCGCGGTCCCCTCGTCCTCGTCTCCCGCCCGGGTCTCGCTCTCCGCCGCCGCCGCCGGCACCGGAACGAAGAACACGAAGGAGCCGGAGACGGCGTGACCGTCTATCGAGACGGTTCGCCAAGCGACGCGGTAGGCGCCTGGGGTCAATGCGGGCACGGCGGCCAGCAGCACGCGGTCCATCGTCGGGTCGGCACGCGCCTCGAGCGACAGATCCAGGCCCATCGGTCCGGCGAGCCGGATCTCGCTGAGCGCCTCCTCGACCGGTCCGCTGAAGACCAACCTGATGAGCTCCAGCTCCGACGTGACGGTGTCCCCGTCGGCAGGGTCCGTCGCGATGAGTTCGATGTGCGGAAGCGTCGGCGATTCCGACCTGGATTCAGATCCGGAGAGAGCGGGACCCGCGTATGCCGCGTGTGCGTGCGCGAGGCTCCCCAGAAGGGATGCGGCGCCGATGACCGCGGCTTTGAGACCGGTATTCTGGAGCATGCCCGACGATAGCACGCCGGGCGGCGACTGGCACCTGGGTTTGTCTAGGAGCGCTCGTCGATGTCCTTACGGCCGGATGCCACACCCGCACCGACGCTGGCACCGAACACGACGGCAGTCGCGGTCCCGATGATCGGGAGGAGCCATACTACAGGAGCGGCCGCCGCGGCCGCGGCACCTCCCGCGAGCACAGGCACGTAGGGCTTGCGGACACCGTCCACGAAGCGGAGGCGACTCTTCACGAACCGCCGCGACTTCGCGTATCCGAACACGCCAGCCGCGCCCGTGGCGGCCAGCCAAATGATCTCGACCATCACTCGTCCTCCATTAGGGTCTCTAAAGGGGTGTACGCTCGGTCCGGAGGCATGGTTTCATACGCCTCCCATCGTCGTTCAAAAAAAGCCTGGCGTCGCGCTTCACGTCGGCCGCCCCTCAGCCGCGGACCTGAAGGTACAGGAAAAGGCCGGTCGCACCCAGCATGCAGGCGATCCCGACGACGGCCCAGACGCGAAGACCCCGGCCGGGCCGGAGGGCGGGGTCCTCGATCAGCCGGGTCACGCAGGCGTAGTTGAGGGCATACAGGACGGGGGAGATGAGGAAGGAGGCGAGGGCCGCGATCGTGACGAGCACCACCGGATCGGGGATGATCAGCGTCTCGACAAACGCCAGAGCCAGGCTCGCGAGGAGGAATCCCCAGTAGAGTCGCTGACCAACCCGTGACTCTCCCGCCAGGTCGGCGGACGACGCCGCTCCCAATCGCCTCACGGTCTCTCGGAAGGCTCGAGGAAAGCCGTCCAGCACGCCGTACGCGGTGGAGAACATCCCGAAGAAGGCGGCCACCAGAAAGAGCGGGTACACCCAGGAACCCAGGACGTCCGTGTAGAGGCGGGCGATGGTGATCGCCACACCGGCGCCAGTCGGAATCTCGCCGACCGGGCGCAGCACCTCGGCGCCGAGGGCCACGAACATGATCGAAAGCACGAATGAAAGCGCGTACCCGACCCTCATGTCGGCCAGGCCGACCCGAAAGGTCCCCAGGATGCCTCCGCTTCCTTTCCGCTCCGCCGCCGACGCCCACACCGACCTCCTCTGCAAGGCCCAGAGCGAATGCCAGGCCGACACGTCTACGCCTGTGGGCATCCAGCCGAGCAGTGCACCGATCAGGAGCAGGGAGCCGGCAGGAATCTCGGGGATGACCAGTCCGCGCCAGAACTCGGCCGACGGAGGCCGGGCGATAAACGCCACCAGCGTCATGGTGGACAGGCCCAGAAGGAGCCATTTGCTCAGCGCCGAGAGACCGTCGAAGCCTCCCGATCGGAGGAGAGCCGCGCACAGAAGGCCGAGCGCCAGACTTATGAGGGGGATCGGAGCTCCCGGCGGCAGACCGGCGGCCACGACGGCGGCGCTCACGCTGAGGACGCCGGCAAGAACGGTGACGCCCTGGACGACGGTTCCGGCCAGGAAGATCCAGAGAGCCCAGTTTCGCGGTCCCGGGACCGAGGCGTACCCATCCAGCAGCGAACGACCGGTCGCTACGGCGAAGCGGGGGCCGAACTCGAAGGCCGGGTACTTGAACAGGTGGCTGAACAGCATCACCCACAGGAGGGCGTAGCCGAAAGCGGCTCCCGCTGTTGGCGCGAGCACGAGATGGCTGGCCCCGATCGCCGTGGCGGCCATGGCCATGCCCGGCCCGATCCAGCGTACCCGGTCCAACGCGATCGCCCACGAGGGGGTGCGCGAGGATTCCGTCATCTCCCGGAAGATCGCGGAGCCGCCGAAATGCGGGTAGGGTTAGGTCGAGCCGGTAGTCCCATCGGCGGACAATCACCCATGACGAGAGTGCGTGCGATGTCGAGGAACACGCTGGAAGTCGAGTTGGAATGGGAGGAGGGCTTTCGTTTCACGGTCAGCTCGGGTGGCCAAACTGCCGTGATAGACGGCAAGAGAGACGCCTCCCCCGCACCCACCGACATGCTGCTGGCCGCGGTGGGCGCGTGCGCCGGCATCGACATGGTCGATATCCTGGAGAAGGGCCGTCAGGAGGTGCGAGGGCTTACCGTCACCGTGTCCGGCACCCGCCGACCGGATCCTCCGCGCTTCTTCGAGTCGATCCACACCCGATTCGTCGTCCGGGGCAACGTCTCCGAGACCAAGGCGAGCCGGGCCGCAGACCTTTCGTTCGAGAAGTACTGCAGCGTGTATCACACGCTCAGGAAGGATCTGGAGACGACGTGGGAGGTGGTTCTCGAACCCTGAAGCGGAACTCGGCGGTCGGGCTAGCCTTCCTCCTCCGGGATCGGGCCCTCCTTCGTCCACACGATGATCAGGCCGCACGAGTTGCTCGCCCACTGGGGCGGCATCTGGGTGCCTCCCTGATATAGCTCCATCGCGAGAAGATCGGTAGCGGTGATCTCGTCGATGTTCATGCCGCGCATGGGCTGACCGTCCAGCCAGATGGTGGGGGCGCAGCGGCCCGAGCTGCTTCCCTTCGTGAAGTAGACTTCCGTTTGTCCGAGCCGCTCCGATCCGACCACGACCCCCGCGTAGCCTCGAAGCATGTCGCTGGTGACCCTGGGCTGCCGCCGCTCGATCTGCTGCGGAGTGATGAAGTCGCCGAAGCCCTTGGCGCGCCGCTCCTCGAAGCCTCTCAACTTGCCGGTATAGATGCGCCGAACCTCCACCGTCAGATCGGCTACCTCGAGGACGGCGTCGCTGATCAAGAGCGTCACGTCGGTGATGTGGCCGGCCTGCAGGTCGACCACGGTCGTGTTGGGCTCGAAGCCGAAATACCGGACCTGCACGGTGTCGACTCCCGGCGTGATGTCGCTGATCGAGAACCGACCCTCGGCGTCCGTCATTCCGCCCTTGCCGTTCGCCAGGAGGAAGACGAACGCCTGTTCGACGGGCTCCGCCCGGCTGCGCGACAGCACCTTCCCGCTGAACTGGGCCAGGGTGTCTTCGACCTGCGCCGAGATCACTTCGGGACCAACCAGCGCCGCGAGGCTCAGGAGCAACAGAGCGGCAGACGCCCGGTACGATGTCTTCGATAGCTGAGTCATATCAGGTTTGGTTAACCGCCAGGGCAGGCCAGGGTCCCGTCTGGTCAACCGCTAGGGCTGGCCAGGGTCCCGTGTCCACAGCACGATGGCGGCGCACGGCGTCAGTGCTCCCCGAAACTCCGGAGGAACGGACGCCGTGCCCCTGTAGATTTCGATGCCTTCCACGCTGGACGGCTGCACGTTGTCCAGATTGAAGTAGGGAGACCGAATTCCATCCACGAAGTAGGCGACGCTGCAGCTGCGCCCACGTATCCGAATGGACGCCCGACCCAGGTCGGTGCTGGTGATGCGCACACCTGGCACGGCCCTGAGCATGTCGGTCGTTCGGGCCGGGTCTCTGCGGAGGATGTCCGCCCGCGTGATGAAGTATCCCTCTCCCTTCTCTCGGCGTCGGTTGAACTCGGTGAGCTTGCTCGGCGTGTCGAGCTCCTCTATCTGAACCATCAGATCCGCGACGGGAACGACCCTCAGCTCGACGGCGACCTCGAGCTGATTGAGCTCGGCTGGCACGAGGAAGACCTGCGTCGAGTCGGCGTAACCCAGGTAGTGAATGACGAACAACTGTTCGCCGGCCGGTACGTTGCGAAACCAGAACCGGCCGGTCTCGTCCGACTCCATCGCCAGCTCCAGCTCGGGAATCTCGACCACTGCCTCTGCCAGGGGAGCGCGGGAACCGGCCTGGACGACCCGGCCGAGGATGTTGGCCAGCTCCTCCTGGGCCATAGCAGGTCTGACCGCAGCCAGGACGAACGGCGCCGCCAGCGCGGCGATGGCACTCCAGTGGAGACTACGGCGGCCGATCGAGAGCAGGTGGTGCAAGCGGCCCTCCTTCAACCCGAGGAACGACGGATCATACGGCCGTTCGGCGCTATCGTTCCGTTATGGGCGGCGCAGCCAGCCTTCACGTGGGTAACGGACGACTCTCCCCACCTGTGACATATGAGTCGCGACGGAAGGAGGACGGGCATACCTGCCCATCGCGCGGCGAATGACGCGAATGATAACGTGCGGCGAATGATCATCTGGCATTCCACAGCGGTGGTCCGCAGCGGTGGTCCACCGCAGTGGCCCAAGCCTCATGGTTCCGGAGGTGAACATGGAGTTCGAGAAACTCGGCGTCTTCTATCTGGGGCGACGCTACGACGTTCCGGCCGGCGAGCTGGAGGACGAGCTGGTCATGTACGACGCACGAGATCTCACCACTCATGGCGTCTGCGTGGGCATGACCGGGAGCGGCAAGACAGGGCTGTGCATCGGATTGCTGGAGGAGGCTGCCATCGACGGTGTGCCGGCGATCATTCTGGATCCGAAAGGGGACATCACGAACCTCCTGCTCAGCTTTCCGGAGCTGAAGCCCGCGGACTTCCTTCCCTGGGTGAACGCGGATGACGCGCGCCGAAAGGGGATGGAGCTCGACGATTTCGCGGCGAGTCAGGCCGCGCTCTGGCGAAAGGGCCTGGCTGACTGGGGGCAGGACGGCGACAGGATCCGGGCCCTCCGCGATGCGGCGGACTTCGCGATCTACACGCCCGGCAGCCCGGCGGGCATCCCCGTGTCGGTGCTCGGGTCGCTCGCAGCGCCGAACGCGTCCTGGGAGACCGATGCGGAGCACTTACGCGAGCGAATCGCCGGTCTGGCGGGCGGGCTCCTCGGTCTCATCGGCCTGGAGGCCGATCCAGCGCGATCCCGTGAGCACGTGCTCCTCGCCAACCTGATCGAACACTACTGGCGCCAGGGTTACGCGCTGGATCTCCCGGCCCTGATCGGCGCGATCGCAAACCCACCCGTCCGTCAGCTCGGAGCGTTCGACGTAGACACCTTTTACCCGGAGAAGGAGCGGCTGGAGCTGGCGATGGGGCTGAACACCCTGATCGCCTCCCCCAGCTTCAAGGAGTGGCTAGAGGGAGTACCGCTGGACATCCCCGGCCTGCTCGCCACCCCAGACGGCAAACCCAGGCACTCGGTCTTCTACATCGCGCACCTCTCCGATGCGGAGCGCATG
>JBDGZR010000128.1:0-9809 GCA_039588495.1 Gemmatimonadota bacterium
ACCGTAGGCTGAACGTGTCACTCACCGCGTGGGCGGACGGGGTGAAGGTGTATGGCGAGACCCCGTTCGTGACGCCCTGGAGGACGATCCAGCTGACCGATCGGGCCGAGGACCTCGTGCCGGCGGTGCTCGGCCTGAACCTGAACCCGCCGAACGCTCTGGACGACGTGAGCTGGATCGAGCCGATGAAGTACGTCGGGATCTGGTGGGGAATGCACACCGGCAAGTACACATGGGCTTCCGGTCCGCGGCACGGCGCCACCACCGAGAACACGAGACGATACATCGACTTCGCGGCGGAGAACGGCTTCGGCGGCGTTCTGGTCGAGGGGTGGAACGTGGGTTGGGACGGAAACTGGATCGAGAACGCGGAGCTGTTCTCGTTCACGGAGCCGTATCCGGATTACGACCTGGAAAGCCTGGCCGCCTACGCCAAGGAACGCGGGGTCGGGCTGATCGGCCACCACGAGACGTCCATGGGGGTCGAGAACTACGAGCGGCAGATGGAGGAGGCGTTCGCGCTCCTCAACCGGCTGGGAATCCGGGCGGTGAAGACCGGCTACGTCGGCGACAAGACCGCCGAAGGTCATGCCCACCACGGGCAGTACATGGTGCGGCACTGGCGGAAGGTCCTCGAGGTGGCGGCGCGGAACGGCGTCATGGTCAACGCCCACGAGCCGATCAAGGACACGGGCGAGCGGCGCACGTATCCGCACATGATGACGCGCGAGGTCAGGAGTACAACGCCTGGGCCAGGGACGGCGGCAACCCGCCCGAGCACGAGACGATCCTCTTTTTCACCCGCACGCTCCCGGGGCCGCTGGACTTCACGCCGGGCGTGTTCGACATCCTGATCGAATCGGGCATTGGAGGCCCGCGGCCGCCCGAGACGCCGCGCGTCCGCACCACGCTGGCCAAGCAGCTCGCCCTCTACGTGGTCCTCTACTCGCCGCTGCAGATGGCGGCGGACCTGGTCGAGAACTACGAGGGCCAGCCCGCCTTCCAGTTCATCCGCGATGTCCCGGTCGACTGGGAGCGCACCGAGGTGCTCGACGCCCGGATCGGCGACTACGTGGTCGTGGCGCGCCAGGAGCGCGGTGGGCCCGATTGGTTCATCGGCGCGATCACCGACGAGGAGGGACGCACGGTGGAGATCCCACTGTCCTTCCTGCCCGAAGGGGTGAGCTTCGTGGCCGAGATCTACGCCGACGGAGAGGGGGCGCACTGGCTGAACGACCCCTTCCCGATTGCGATCTCGCAGCGACCCGTCGATGCGGGAACGACGCTGACGCTCGCGCTGGCCCCCGGCGGCGGCCAAGCCATAAGGCTGCGGGCCGCCGAATGAGCGTCCACGTGATCCCCGGGAGCGCCGGAAGCACAGCACCTGGAGAAGCGCCATGAGCTTGCTGGCCACGCTGGACTGGGGGATCGTCGCCGTCTACTTCGTGCTGGTGTTCGGCGTCGCCATCTGGGCGGGCATGCGCGAGCGGGCGAACAAAGGCACCTCGGCGGACTACTTCCTGGCCGGGCGCGATGCCGGCTGGTTCCTCGTTGGCGGCTCGCTGTTCGCGTCGAACATCGGCTCTGAGCACCTGGTCGGACTGGCAGGCACCGGCGCGGCCAGCGGCGTCGCCGTGGGACAGTTCGAGATTCTCGCCTCCCTGATCCTGCTGCTGCTCGGTTGGGTCTTCGTCCCGTTCTACCTCTCGAGCGGCGTCTTCACGATGCCGGAATTCCTGGAGCGCCGGTACTCCGAAGGCGCGCGCTGGTACCTGGCCATCATCTCGATCGTCGGGTACGTCCTGACCAAGATCTCGGTGACGATCGCCGCCGGCGGTATCGTGTTCGAGGCGCTGATGGGGATCGACTTCTGGACCGGCGCACTGATCGTCGTGGTGATTACGGGCATCTACACGATCTTCGGCGGTCTGCGGGCCGTGCTCTATACGGATCTCCTGCAGATGTTCGTGCTGGTGGGTGGGGCGGTGGCCGTCACGGTGCTCGGCCTCTCCGCGCTCGGAGGATGGTCGGCTCTGGAGGAGACCGTCGCGCCGGCCTTCCTTGACCTGTGGCAGCCGGTGACGGACCCCAACTTCCCGTGGACCGGAATCCTATTCGGCGCGCCGATCCTCGGCGTCTGGTACTGGTGCACGGATCAGTTCATCGTCCAGCGCGTGCTGGCGGCGCACGGCCAGGACAACGCGCGGCGCGGGACGATCTTCGCCGGATACCTCAAGCTCCTGCCGCTGTTCATTTTCGTGCTCCCCGGGGTCATCGCGTACGCTCTGTCGCAACGCGGGGCGCTGCAGCTCGACGCGCCCGATCAGGCACTCCCGACGTTGATCGGGGTCCTGCTTCCGGTAGGCCTGAGAGGACTGGTCGTGGCCGGCCTGCTGGCGGCCCTGATGAGCTCGCTCTCGTCCGTGTTCAACTCGACGTCGACCCTCGTGACCTGGGACGTCTACAAGAAGCTCAGGCCCGACGCGTCGGAGCGCCGGCTCGTGCTGGTCGGACAGCTTACCACGGCCGTCCTCGTGGTTTTCGGGCTGGCTTGGATCCCGCTCATGAAGCTCATCTCGGGGCAGCTCTACCAATACCTCCAGAGCGTACAGGCGTACATCGCGCCGCCGATCGCGGCCGTCTTCCTGATCGGAATCATGTGGAAACGGGTGAACGCCAGGGGCGCCATGGCGGCGCTGCTGAGCGGGTTCGTGCTCGGAATGGGCAGGCTGGTGGCCGAGCTGAGCAAGTCGAGGCTCGATGGGCTGCTCTACACGTACGCGGACATCAACTTCCTGCACTTCGCGGTGGTGTTGTTCGTCATCTGCACCACGATCCTCATCGTGGTGAGCCTGCTCACGGCTCCGCCGCCCGCGGATAAGGTGGCGGGACTGACCTTCGCGACGATCTCGCGGCGCGACGACGAAGGGGCCCGCTCAGCGCGTTGGAGGCGCCAGGACTTCGTGCTGACCATCGGACTCATCGCGTGCGTGGCGGGTCTGTGGCTGTACTTCTCGTGATCGGCGGCTAAGCAGGGCTGGGGATCGATTCCGCTTCGGTCTTCCTAGGCGGACGCAGTGCCCGCCGTCGTCAGGCTCGCCCGGGCCCACATCGCCGCGCCCACGGTACCGGAGTGTCCGCCGAGGCCTGCCTTGACCACCTCCAGTGGGCGCAGGGCCGCATCCAGCGCTCGATGGCGAGCTTCCGCTTCAGCCATCTCCAGGAGCTCCGGCATCCCCTCGAGCACGCCTCCGCCCAGGATCACCTTGCACGGGTTGAAGGTGTTGGCGATGGAAGCGACGCCCACTCCCAGGGCCTCGCCCGTCTCGCGTACCAGCCGCGCCGCGAGCGGATCGCCCCGGCGTGCGGCCTCAGCCACGACCTCCGCCGTCAGGTTCTCCGACATTCCGTCGACCAGGTCGATCAGCATCGGACCCGCGTCCGGCTCTTCCTCGGTGGCGTCGCGCGCGCGCCGAGCGATCGCCCAACCTCCCGCGAACGCCTCGAGACATCCCCGGTTCCCGCACGTGCACTCGGGACCGTGCCGTTCAATGATCATGTGCCCCAGCTCGCCGGCGGTCCCGCCGCACCCGCGGACCAGGGATCCGTTGGAGACAACGCCGCCCCCGACGCCGGTTCCGATGAAGAGGCAGACGATGTCCGTCGCTCCCTGGCCGGCTCCACAGGTCCACTCGCCGTACGTTGCGGCCTGCACGTCGTTGATTACGAAAACGGGAAGGTCGATCGCCTTCTCGAGTCGCGCCCCGAGGGAAAAGTCTCTCCACTCGAGGTTGGGCGCGCGCAGCACGGTTCCCGTCTCAGGATCCACCTGGCCCGCCACGCCCACGCCCACGCCAATCACCGGCCGCTCCGCCGAGATCGGAAGGTCTTCGGCGATGCAGGCGACGAGATCCGAGAGAACGCCGTCAGGCCCTCGCTCGGGACCGGTCGGCCGACGCCCGCCACCCAGGACCCTTCCGTGCTGATCGACCAACCCCACTTCGACCTTCGTTCCGCCCAGGTCGACACCGATCGTCAGCGCTCCGCCACCCGTCATGGTCGGGACCGCGGCCCCGTGGCCGCGGGCAGCTCGAGGCGCACCTCGACGATCTCGGCCGCCGCGTCGTAGTGCTTCTTGAAACCGAGCGTCTCGGCCAGGGTCAACATGCGGTGGTTGTCGAGCAGCACCTGTCCGACGATGGCTTCGGTGCCGCGGTCGTGGCAGTAGCGAATCACCTTCTCCATCAGGGCGTGACCCAGGCCTTGCCCCTTCATGTCGGAGCGGACGATGATGGCGAATTCCGCCTCGGTGTTGTCCGGGTCCGCGACCACTCGCACGACACCCAGCGTCTTCGTGTCCGTCGACTCCTCCGGATCGGTCGCGATGAAGGCCATCTCGCGATCGTAGTCAATCTGGGTGTACCTGGCCATCTGCGAGTGGGGCAGCTCGCGGACCAGGCCGAAGAAGCGAAACCGCATGTCCTCGTTCGAAAAGGCTCGAAACAGGTCCCGATGCGCGGGCTCGTCCTCCGGCCGGATCGGGCGCATGAGCACGGCGCTCCCGCCACGAAGTGTCACGGTCTCCTCGAGCTCCTTCGGGTAGGGACGGATGGCGAGTCGACCGGCGCCGTCTTCGGGAGCCCGCTCTACCCGGATGCGCGCATCCAGGGCAAGGACGCCCTCCTCGTCCGCGAGAAGCGGGTTCACGTCGATCTCGGCCACTTCGGGCAGATCGATCGTCAGCTGGGAGAGCTTGATGAGCGTCTCGAGGATCGCTTCCATGTCGGCGGGGGGCCGATCCCGGTAGCCCGCGAGGAGCTTGGAGATCCTTGTGCGCGACACGAGCTCCCGCGCCAGCGTCGCGTTCAGCGGAGGGAGCGCCACGGCCCGGTCCTGCACCAGCTCGACGGCGGTTCCGCCCTGGCCGAAGAGGATGACCGGTCCGAACACGGGATCGGTGGCCGTCCCGACGATCAGCTCGTGCGAGCGGGGCCTCCGGGCCATCCGCTGGACGGTAAAGCCCTCGACCAGCGCCTCGGGCCTCAGAGCGGACAGCCGCTCCAGCATCGTGTGCGCCGCGCCGGAAACGGCAAAGGCGCTCTCCAGGTCGAGGGCAACGCCGCCGACGTCGGACTTATGGGTCACATCGGGTGAGAGGATCTTGAGTGCCACGGGGAACCCCAGCTCGGTCGCCACCTCGGCCGCCTCGGAGGGATCCGCCGCGATACGGGTCTCGACGACCGGTATGCCGTAGGCCCCGAGAACGGTCTTGGCCTCCGGCTCCGTCAGCATGGACCGACCCTCGTCCAGGGCTTGCCGGATCACCTCCATCGCCTCACCGGCCCCGGCCACGAAGTCCTCCAGCAGCGAAGGCGGCGTCTCCATCAGGAGGTCCTGGTTGCGCCGGTAGCGCACCATGTGCATGAACGCCCTGACCGCATGCTCGGGCGTCCCATAGGTCGGGATTCCGGCCCCCCGGAGGATCTGCCGCCCTTCCGTTGCCGTCTTCCGGCCGAGCCAGCTCGTCAGAACATTCCGACCGGCGCCGTGCTCCCGGACCGCGGCGACGACCGCACGCGCGGCGTCGGCTCCGGACGCGAGGGCAGTCGGAGTGTGAAGGACGAGGATCGCGTCGACGCCCGGATTATCCAGCAGAGCCTGCATGGCGCCCGCGTATCGCTCGCCGGGGGCGTCGCCGATGATGTCCACGGGGTTCCCCCGCGACCAGGTGGCCGGCAGGACGGCGCCCAGCTTGTCGATCGTCTCGGCTGACAGCTCGGCGAGGCGGCCTCCCCTCTCCGAGAGCGCGTCGGCCGCCATGACGCCGGGTCCGCCGCCGTTCGTGAGGACGGCGAGCCGGTCTCCACGAAGCGGCTTGGCTCGAGCCAGCGTCTCCACGGCGTCGAACAGCTCGTCGATCTCGAACACCCGCAGCATGCCGGTTCGGCTCAGAGCCGCATCGTAAACCTCGTCGGCGCCCGCAAGCGCGCCGGTGTGGGACGCGGCGGCCTTTGCCCCTTCCGGCTCGCGGCCGGACTTGATAACCAGCACGGGCTTGTTGCGCGCCGCCGCTCGGGCGGCCGACATGAACTTCCGCGCCTCGTCGATCGACTCGAGGTAGAGGAGGATGGCTGTCGTCTGGGGGTCGCCGCCCAGGTAGTCGAGCACGTCGCCGACATCCACATCCGCGCTGTCGCCGAGGGAGACGAAATGCGAGAAGCCGATGTCGCCGGCGCTCGCCCAATCCAGAACCGCCGTGCAGAGCCCGCCCGACTGTGAAAGGAAAGCGAGCGAGCCGGAGAGCACATCCAGGTGCGCGAAGCTGCCGTTGAGCCCGATCCCCGGCACCATGATCCCGACGCAGTTGGGGCCCAGGATCCGCAGACGGTAAGGCCGCGCCGCTTCGAGCATCTCGTGTTGCAGAGAAGCTCCGGAAGGCCCCTCCAGCGACGCCAGTCCGGCAGTCAGAACGACCGCCGCGCGGGTGCCCGCTTCGCCGAGTTCGCGGATCAGCCCGGGCACGGTCGCCGGAGGTGTGCAGATCACGGCCATGTCGGGCGGATCGGGCGCCTCGCTCACCGTCGCGTAGGCCCTGACCCCCTGCACGGCCGCGTGCCTCGGGTTGATCGGCGTGACGATGCCGCCGAAGCCCGCCCGGAGCATGTTTCGAAACACGACCGTGCCGACGCTGTCCGGCGTGTTGGATGCGCCGATGACGGCCACCGAGCTCGGCCTGAAGAGGGAATCCAGATTCCTGACGGTCATGGCCTGCCGACTCCGAATTGTCGATGATGGCCCGTCGATCTCCGGACGGAGACCCGAGGATGCCGCGACGCCTGCAAGCTAGCTCCGTTTATGGCGAGGAGCACCTGTTGGACGGGGCGCAGCCGGGACGCCGGACCGCGAGACTGGCGCTCGCGAACCGCGTCACCGAGAGCGCTTCGCCAGCCGGAGGCGCCCGGCAAATGGTCCATCCTCGAGGTCGTTGGACACCTCGCGGACACGGAGGTCGTCTATCGCTACCGGATGCGGATGAGCGTCGCCCAGCCGGGCAGCGCGATCCCGGACTACGATCAGGATCGGTGGGCGAAGCAGCTCAGGTACAACGAGGCGGGCTTGGAGGACGGCCTGCGGGAGATCGAGGCACTGCGCTCCGCCAACCTAGCTTGGCTGGAACGTCTCTCGGACGAGGAGATGGACCGGGCGGGCCTCCACGAGGAGCGCGGCGAGGAGAGCGTTCGCCGGATCGTAAAGTTGCTGGCCGCCCACGATCTCGTCCACCGGAATCAGATCCGGAGGATAAAGTCCGCCCTATAGGCGACCGAGCACCCGGCCATGGCGGCTCATTGCGCGTCACGCTCGCGCGACTATCTTCTCGGCGCCTGTTTCGCTTTTCTCAAATTTCTCACAGAAAGGAGCCGAGGATGAAATGGCGCTTCCTGCTGTTGCCCATCGCCGCCGTTCTCGCATTCGCCCCCCACGCCCAGTCGCAGACCCTGATCGCACAGTACTTCCGCTGCAGCACGGCCGACGAGGGTGAAGCGGACTTCATCATGAACAAGGTCCTCGGCGAGGTTTACCAGAGCCATGTCGACTCCGGCGAGCTTATGAACTGGGGCTGGGTCGAGCACCTGACCGGCGGCCAGTGGCGCAGAATCGCGACCATGGCGGCCCCCGATCTCACGGCAGCCTGGGACGCGTGGGGCAGCGTCGTCGAGGAGATCTTGGAGGAGCACCCGAACGCGTGGCACCGGTTCAACGAGATCTGTCCCTCGCACGACGACTACATCTGGAACCGGATCGCCGCGTCGGAGAGCCAGGGGACGGTCACCACTCCCGATATGTGGGCATCCAGCTACTGGGTCTGCGACTCGAACGAGGAGTCCCGGGCCGACGAGCTCGTCCAGCAGATGGTCCCGGTGTTCGAGAGGCACATCACCGCAGGCCACCTCGGCGGGTGGGCCTGGTACGGGCACGTCATCGGCGGCCGGTTCCGCCGCCTGTTGACCTTCGGCGCGGCGGATGACTTCAATCTGCTCGAGGCTCGGGAGATGGTAGTCGCGGATCTCCAGTCGGAGCTCGGGGACGCCCTCGAGGAGTTCAGTGACATCTGCGGCGGCCACGTCGATTACATCTGGGCCAACGCGGGCGACACGGACGACGATTAGGGCGCTCGCTTAGCGCGCCGGAATCCCGGCGCTCAGGCTAGCCGAAGGCCCGCCTCCGAGCGGGCCTTCGTGCATCTACGCCGTTCCGATTCGTGCCTCGCCGACTACTCCTGCTCCTGGCAGGAGAGCCGTATGCGCAGACCCTGCATTCTCCAGATCTCCTGGTGCTCCGGGGTCACCCAGCCGACGAACTGGCGGCGCTGCATGCCGCTGGCGGTCTCGGTGACCCTGGAGCTGTAGAGCAGGAGGACGGGCTCCAACGCGGTGAGGCTTATGCCTTTCCGGTCGCCGATGGCGAGCACCGTGATCAACTTTCCTGTATCGTCCGCTCGCTGCGACTCGGACAGCGAATCGAAGTCTGCCTCAGGATCGCCCAGCCAGGGATAGATCTCGACCGGGCGGTCGGCGCGGTTGTCCGCTTCCACGAGCCAGCTTCTGCAGTCGATCCAGGCCTTTTCGCCCGGCTCGGCCGGCGCGGCCGCTTCTTCCGGCTCCTCCGGGCTCGGTGGCGTGCCCGCCAGCCTTAGCTCGACGCCGAGCGTCTCCGGCCGGGAAAGGTCCACCGCGTGTCGCGTCTGCGAGATCGCAAAGTAGCTGGCTACGAGGGTGTCGAGGATTGGACGGACGCCGTCGATCCGGAAGCGGCCGCGGGCATCGGTGAGATCCTGCAGTCCCTGGACCGCCAACCGGACGAGCACGTTTTCGAGCGGCTCACCGGTCTCATCGGCGAGGACCCTCCCGGTCACCGTGCGCGTATCGCTCTGGGCCGAACCCTGCTCCTGAGCATGGACGGCCGGGGCCGGGAGGAAGAGGAGCAACGCGCAGATCATCCACCGCATTAGGGTCCGGGCATCGTTAAGCTACCATACCGGACTGCGTCCCCCACCAACCTAACCGTTGGACGCACCTTCGAGCGATCTCTCGCGTTCACCGAGCGCCAGCTCGGCTGGGCCCGTCATTACTCTCCGATACTCCCCGTGAGCAGGTAGTCGTTGTCGGCGCCTCGGGCGTGGCAGCCGACGGGTTCGCCTGAATCCGGTCGACCACATGCGGCGGTGAGAAGCAGGACGGGGAGTAGCCAAACTCGCCTCGTGGGGCCAGAACCGCCGATTCCGGGTTGGGAACTCATGAGAGCACCTCCAGGTTCAACGAGTGCCGATCGCATCTGCTACGCTTGCTTCATAGTTCTTGGCAAGCCATAGCATTGCACGTCTGAGATGCCCATAGAACAGATCGGCTCCCGTGCCCGTTCCGGGGCGGCACGAGTTCCGATCACATTCCGAATCGCGATCACAGGTCCAGGAGGAAGTTTCCGTGAAAGCTGCCGAGCTGTTTGTCCGCTGCCTGGAGAACGAAGGCCTGACGCATGTGTTCGGCATTCCAGGCGAAGAGAACCTGGATGTGATGGACGCCTTCCTCGACAGCTCGGTCCGGTTCGTGACGACACGACACGAGCAGGGAGCCGCCTTCATGGCCGACGTCTACGGCCGGTTGACCGGACGCGCGGGAGTGTGCCTGGCCACGCTAGGTCCCGGCGCGACGAACCTCGTGACCGGAATCGCCGACGCCAACATGGATCGGGCGCCGGTGGTGGCGATCGCCGGTCAGGCGGCGACGACCCGAATGCACAAGGAGAGTCAC
>JBDGZR010000129.1:0-9100 GCA_039588495.1 Gemmatimonadota bacterium
CGGCGCACGAAGGCATGCGACGAGATACGGCCACGTGGTACTGGGCTTCGTCCGTCGCGGTGGCCGAGGCCATCGTCGACGGCTCGCGGTACAGGTTCCCCAAGCACCCTGACGTCGAGCTTCCGCGCGAGCTTTCCTGGTCCGAAGACCCGTTCTCCAGCAGCAGTTGGCGGTTCAACCTGCACAGCCTACGACCTGTGGAGCAGCTGCTCGGAGCACACGTCGAGACGGGCGAAGCCGCGTTCCTCAAGCGGTCGAAGGAGTTGATCGAGAGCTGGATCGATCGCAACGTGACGCTGCCGCCGCCGTCGGATCGGTCGTGGCACGACCACGCGACGGCCAAGCGTCTCAAGCAAATGGTTCTGTTCTGGCAGCACCGCGACCGGGTGGCCTGGAACCGGTCTTTTCTGATCAGCCTGCTCTCGTCCATCCACCTGCATGCCGAGATCCTGTCCCTGGAGTCGTTCTACACGCGCCAGCACAACCACGGACTCTGTCAGAGCGTCAGCCTCGTGCAGACGGCCGTCGCGTTTCCCGAGTTCGTCCGCTCGGGTACATGGCAGGATATCGGGCGACGCCGCCTACGGGCCGAGATCGGCCACTCGCTCACCGAGGAAGGCGTTCACCGCGAGAACAGCCCGCTCTACCATCGCTATGTACTTCGCTTGATCGCCACGGCCCTTTCCTTGAACGAATCCGGGCGTGCGTCTTTGATCGGCCCGGACCTCTCTCGGCGGGTCGATCGAGCCTACCGCTACATTCTGCACGCCGCGCTGCCCAACGGAGAGTTCCCCCTGTTCGGCGATACTGACACGAACCAGCTGGCGGGATGGTACCCTGAAAGCCCCGACCCGCGTGGCCGCCCCTTTGCCGTGCCAGAACACGTCGTGGATCGGGACGAGATCGTGTATGCGCTCACGCGCGGTCGAGAGGGGAATAGGCCTTCCGATTCCGAGACGTTCGCCTTCTACTCGGAAAGCGGCTATGCCTTCTTCCGCAGTGGCTGGCCGGGGAAGGAGGATTACAAGGACGCGATTCACCTCAGCTTCAAAGCTGACTGCCTGTCTCCCGTCCATCGTCACGCGGACCTGCTCTCCTTCTGCCTCTACGGGTTCGGGGAGCGTTGGGTCGTCGATTCCGGTCCTTATGGGCATGGCGAAGACAACCCGTTCCGGCGCTATATGCGAAGCGCTCTGGCCCACAACATTGTGCTCTTCGGCGATGGCTTCGGGCAGGGTCATCCGGACCTCCTGGATCGCGTAGAGTCGGGGATAGTGGCGTGCCGCAGAGTGGGGGAGGACGCCTATGTCAGAGGGATCTGCGATTACCCCGAGATCGGCCGTCACCAGAGGGAGATCTTCTTCCTTGACCGAAGCTCCGTGCTCGTCCGAGACGCCGTCGAGGGGTTCACTTCGGAAACTCGGTCCTACGAGCTGCTCTTCCACCTCGCGCCGTCGAAGCTCGTCGCCTTCGACGGAGCGTCGTATGTGGTGGACAGCGGCAGCAGGCCGGATGTCCAGCTGGCTATCGTTCCGCACGGCCACGCCTCACTGGAGACGCGGGTGATCGAGGGACAAACCGATCCGGTGATCCAGGGTTTCACGGGCTTCGATTCCTCCACCCTGACCCCAGCGCCCGTGCTCGCCTTGCGCGCCGGTGGCCATTCGACTGTTTTCGAGACAGCGTTGTTCTTCCGCGATCCGGGCGATTCGAGCGACCCGAGGGCAAGGCTCGCGGACCTGCGAGCGCGCGCCGCTGCCATGACGCCAAAATGACCGGAGCGGTTTGCACGTGAAAACGACGTCTATCGACGAGCTTCTGGCACGGCGCGCGCCGGTGGTCCACCGGCTGGTGAGGCCTCCGTGGCGACTCCTCAAGAGGACCCTCGGCATAGCGGATTACTGGGAGCGCAGACGTCATCTTCTCTACTACCGTGCGGTCATCCGGCTCGCCAGGGAGTACGTGCCGAGTGGCGCCGGCGTGCTCGACGTCGGGGCGAACAAGGCTGACCTGCTCTCCGAGCTGAGTTGGTTCGATCGGCGCGTCGCTCTAGACGTGGTGCCCCTGCCTCGAAGACGCGGCATCGAGAGGGTGACGATCGACTTCATGGAATACCGGCCGGATATGGACTACGACCTCGTACTCTGCCTGCAGACGCTCGAGCACATCGAGGATCCTGGTCCCTTCGCGAGAAAGCTCTTGGAGACCGGGAAGACCGTGATAATCAGCGTTCCCTACAAGTGGCCTCGTGGCGCGTATGAGCCGCATGTGCAGGATCCCGTAGATGAGATCAAGCTTCTGGCATGGACCGGCCGACAACCCACGGAGTTCGAGGTGGTGGCCAACGGCATGGACCGCCTGATTGCCGTCTACTCGGGGCATCAAGCGACTCAGCGCGGATGAGGAGGAGAGGATGTTCAGAACGGGACGAGTGATACTCTGGTGCTGCGCGATGGTCGTCCTCGGGTGTGCGGCCCGCACCGTCTATGGACAGGAACGGCTCTCGCCCTACGCGGACGAGACAGATCGCGAGATCAAGGCTCTTGCGCCGGAAGAGGTCGGCGGCCTGCTCGACGGGGCCGGACTTGGCTTCGCGAAAGCTGCCGAGCTGAACGGCGTCCCCGGACCTCGCCACGTACTGGAGCTGGCTTCCGAGCTGGCTCTCAGCGACGAACAGCGCTCACGGATTCAGGTCGTGTACGATCGGATGCACACCGAAGCCGTGGAGCTCGGTACGCTCGTTGTCGAGCTTGAGCGGGAGCTGGACCGGGCCTTTGGAGATCCGGGGCTTACCCCTGAGGAGGTCGGGCGCCTGACGAGCGAGATCGGCCGCGAGAGGGGCCGCCTGCGCGCCACGCACCTCGTGGCACATCTGGAACCGGCAGAGGTGTTGAGCTCCGAGCAGATCGCACGCTACGGTCACCTGCGCGGATACTCGGAGCATACCGGGCACGGTAACGGGCATCGGCCCGAGGACGGCCCGCGGTAGAGGTCCTGTCAGGAGGCGAGAGCTCAGGAAGCGGCGACCGCCGGACGGGCGTTCGCTTGCGACGGCCGTAGCAGGGTCAGTGCCGCGACCGCGTCCGACACCTGGCCGAGGGCTTCCCCTATCGCCGTGGCCATCCAAAGCTGCTCGGCTTTCGGCTCCTGTCGAAACAGCCCAGACAAGACCCAGCAACCGACGGCCCAGTCGCGTGTTAGCGAATCGGTCGCCTCCCGAGCCGCGCGGGCGACGAAATGGCGACAGCTGGTCATTCCCTGCGCCAGATGGTCGGGAAGAGCGCGCTGGTCCGTCCTCGTCAGCTCGGTGCTGCGGGACGTGAGATACAGTCCGGCGGCCGTGACCAGGAAGGTCCACCTTCGCTCGTCCGCCGAACGCAGCTCCGGATAATACCAGGCGAGCGCGACCAGCATTCTACCGGCAGCGGCCGAAGTGCCGCGAACGAGCCTTTCCACGTCGTAGTTACGGCCTTGCTCACGATGTTGCTCCAGTGCCTGCATCGTGACCTCCCGGATGGGGATAGGGGCGTAGTGGCAGGAGACTAGATGCCACTTGACCGGTATCCCTTACCGGTTGGTGGAGGACGATCAGATCTCCTTGCGTGGCAAGGCAGGGTCTCCAGAGGACCTATAATTGCATCCAAAACCGCGCGTGAGTGCAGCCATGATCGAACCCCAACCAAGGCACAGCCGGCCTCGGGCCTCCTCCTGATGGGAGACCCGCGCCGTCCGGCCGGTGCGTCGTCCGGCCGAATCTCCCTCGTCATAGCCTTCGGGACGGCGTTCGTGCTCCTGGCCTGGATGGGTGGAGCCGTGTTCGTCGTGCCCCCCTTGATTCGCAGCGCCTATCGAGCCGAGAGCTGGCCGTTCCTCAACGACCTGATTTCCGGTCGAGCCACGCACCCCGTCGAGGCGTACTTGGCCGCTTGGAGAAGCGTCGCGATGCGGACCGCCGCGTTCGTGCTCGGCTTCGGTGCGGCCGCCTTCGTCGCAGCACGCCCTGAAGTGCACGCCTTCCTTCGGCCCGCTCTACCCGAACGGGCTCTGCCCTTCGGCAACTGGCGTCGGTTGGGTGTCTACGGCCTGATCGCCACGGTTGTCCTGGGATCGCTGGCCTGCATCGCTCTGGACACCGAAGCCTGGCCCCTCTCGCAGTACCCGATGTACTCGGACATGCGGCAGGAGGAGTTCCATCAAACGCGCGTCTTCGGAGTCACCGAGTTCGGTGAAGTGGACCTGAGCGCTGCGCAGTATTGGAGACCCTACGGACGGGTCCATCTCGGTCTCGCAGTGGATCGTTGGCAGGCGGACGCCGACAGGCTCGAAGCTGCGCTGTCGGATGCGCTGTCGCTGTACGAGTCCCGACGGCTTCTCGGCCGTCATGATGGACCGGCGGTTCGCGGCCTCCGCTTCTACAGACTCGAGTGGCGTCTGCAGCCCTGGGTGGAGAACGTGGACCGGCCCGATCAGAAGGAGCTGATCCTCGAGTTCCTGCGGGAGAGCCGGTGAGCGCCGGGCGAATGAATCGGCTGACGACGAGGCTCGCTCTGTTCTGGTTCCAGCCGAGCGCGCCGACGAACCTGGCCGTGAATCGGATCCTCTTCTACGGCATGGTGCTGTACTACTACGGATTCGTATTTTCCAGGGCCGATTTCGCCGCCTGGGCCGCCTTCCCGGATGCCTTCTGGGATCCGATCTCGTACTTCCGCTGGCTGCACTTGCCCGCTCTATCGGCTGGCGCTCTGGGAGTGCTGGCTCTGGTCTGGAAGTTGTCGCTCGCGTTCAGCGCTCTTGGTCTGTTCACGCGGGCGAGCAGTGCCGTTTCGCTCGTGCTGGGCGCCTACCTGCTCGGACTGATGCAGTGCTTTGGAAAGACGCACCACTTCGATTTCCCGGTGCTGATCGTGCTCGGGATCCTGGCGCTGTCGCGATGCGGCGATGCCTTATCCCTGGATCGGGCGATTCGTGCGCGGGCCGGCTCGGCGGCCGGCGCCGCTGGCGCGGAGATCTCCCCGAGCGGCGAGTACACCTGGCCGATACGTCTGGTCTGGGTGCTGACCACCCTGGTGTTCTTCGGCGCCGGCGTCAGCAAGCTGAGGCGCTCTGGTCTGCCGTGGATTCTCTCCGAGAACATGCGGTACGTCTTGCTGAGCCACCACTACTCTCACGAGCCGCCGACTACCTGGGGTCTTTACGTCGCGCAGACAGCCTGGGCTCCGAGGCTCATGGGTCTGCTCACGATCCTGCTGGAAGTCGGCGCCCCGCTCGCTCTGCTCGGTCGCACACTCAGGTGGATCTTCATCCCGGGCCTGTTGATGATGCAGATCGGCATACACCTGCTGACGGGTGCCTTCGAACCGTTCTGGTACCTCTACGTCTTCTGGGTCCCGTGGGATCGGCTAACGTCGTTCTTCAAGGCTCGCCTGCCAGCCGGCGTTTTCGCGCGCGCAGCGGCTGCCTAGCGCGTGGCCGAACGGCGTCACCCGCTCCCGCCGCTCACTCCCCGAGGAGCGTGATCGCCACGCGCCGACTGCGGGCACGCGTGTCGAAATCGAGCAGCACCACCTGCTGCCATGTGCCGAGGGGAAGCGCTCCGTCCACGATAGGCAATGCCAGTGATGGGCCGATGAGGCAGGCCCTGACGTGGCTGTGCCCGTTGTCGTCGTGCCAGGTTTCCTCGTGCTCGTACGCGCCGTCGCGGGGGGCGATTCCCTCCAGCGCCGCCGCGATGTCGTGGTGGACCAGACCGGGCTCATACTCGAGGGTGGAGAGCGCCCCGGTCGAGCCTGTGACCATGGCGGTGAGCTGGCCGCACCGTATCCCGCTCTGTCTCACCAAGGCCTGGAGCTCGTCCGTCAAATCGATGATGTGGTCGTTCCCGTGCGTCTCGCGACGGAGCGTGTGATTGAGAGAGATCATCGGTCGGAATCCGTCAAGGGAGAGGTTAGTTCCGGGTCGTGCAGGGAATGCGAGCCGGAGTCGACAGCGCCGGCTGATCCGCGGGCGACCTACCAGACGACAGCCACGTCCCGACCGACGAGCTCGTGGCAATCCGCGCAGGCGGCTATGAGCTCGCCGTAGATTCGAGCACGGGCGCTGGGCCCCGTGACCAGCTGCGCCCTCGATCCGAGCCCGTGGCAACGCTTTTCGAGGTAGTCGACCTCCTCCGTGTTCTCGGCGAGGGTCTCCTCGGGCTGAAGAGGCGTCCCCTCCAACGCTTGTGCGCCGGCCATCCAGGCATCATCGGACGGCACCACGAGACCTTCCCACATACGCTTGGTCGCCCAGGCATGGCGGACCATGTGGGCGGGCAGATCCGGTCCCTCGTCCGCGGCCGGCGGAAGCACCGGTACGGGGCCGCCCTCGTACTCGCGGTGACACGCTCCGCAGGCCTGGGCGATGCGGCCGGTCGCGTAGGCGGCGTCCTCGAGGTTTCTCGCGTCTGCGGCTCGACGCGCGTACTTCTGCAGCTCCGCGACGTAGGCTTCGGTGCCCTCCGGCAGGTCCGGCGGAGAGTGCTCGGCCAGCCACCGGCCCGGCTCTCTAACCCCCGTCAGGTCTCCATGAACCACGGCAGTGTGCACGACCGCCGCCGCATCGAAGTGGGACCCCATGCCGGTCTCGGTCTGGGCCTGAGATGAGCCCGTGGCGCACGCCACGAGCGCCAACGACAAAAGCGGCATGGAAAGCAGCCGTCTCATAGCATCACCCCCCTCGGGGCCGTCACGCATGTCGGCCATCCGGATCCGCGATCCTGCTGGCGACGACCCTCGCTTCAACGCTATGTGCGATGCGGTGAAAGGGCTATAGGGAGATGGTGGATAGTCCCTGTGGGGAGGTTCTCACGATCGCCGGCGAGGCCTTCGGTCGAGAGCTGCCGGCCCGCCGGGCATGCAGTCGGCACCGCCCAGAAGCGGCCAGCACCGGGGGCTCAGCATATAGAATCGCTCCGACGCCTTGATCAACAAACCGAGTATCCCGTTGGAGGCGCGCATGGTCATCCCATCACCTTCCGTGGCTGTTGGTTCTCAAGCTCCGCCTGTCACCAGATCCGCACCGCCCGTCACTCATGGATGCGTCCTTCCGGCGCAGAAGCGGACATGGGCGGTCGAGCCGGCCGAGATTGTCTCTCGAACGGGCGGCCGGTAACGTGATCGTCCCGAACCATGCGAACCGAGAAGGCCCTTACCGAGAAGGCCCGAAACCGAAAGGCTGTTTTCATCATGAGAAGGATCTCATCTCGCTTGCCTCGTCCGCGCACGTGGCGGCGGGCTCTTGCCGGCGTGGTCGGTGTCGCCACCTTCGCCCTCCTGCTCACCACTCCCCCGCAGGCCTCTGCGCAGGCGCAGTCGGAGGCGACCGCATCCGTCCAGACCGGCTCGCCCGGCGCGCGTGTCATGACGCCCGAGCTGGTCGCCAAGCTCCGCGCCGTGACCTCGGCCGTGATGTCACCCTCGGGAACCCACGCGGCCTACACGATCCAGATACAGCGGAAGCCCTTCGTGGACGAAGATGGTCCCGCTTGGATCGAGCTCCACGTGCTGGATCTGGCGACCGGGGAATCCCGGCCCTACGTGAGTGGCAGGGTGAACGTCTCCGGTGTGAGCTGGACTCCCGACGGAAGCGCGATCGCCTACCTGGCGAAACGGGAGGGCGATGAAGGTCGCTCGCTCTACAAGATCCCGCTCGCCGGCGGCGAGTCGGTCCGGTTGCTCGAGCACGAGGGTGGAATCGGCGGCTACAGCTTGAGCCCGGACGGGACGCAGGTCGCCTTCCTGTCGAGGGAGAAGCCGGATCCGCGGCTCAAGGAGCTCGCCGGCAAGGGGTTCAAGGCGGAGATCTTCGAGGAGGAGCTTCGCTACTCGAGACTGTGGCTCGCGACGCTCGCGGGCGGAGAGCCGAGGCAGCTCGATGTCGAGGGAAACGTGAGCAGCGTCCGGTGGTCACCCGCCGGCGACCGGCTCGCCCTCACGGTGGCGCCGACACCACTGGTCGACGACTCCTACATGAAGCGGCGGATTCGAGTGGTGGACGCCTCCTCCGGGCGGATCGTCGGTCGGATCGAGAACCCCGGCAAGCTGGGCCAGATCGCGTGGAGCCCCGACGGGAACCGGCTCGCCTTCATCTCCGGAGAGGACATCAACGACCCGATGCAGGGTCGGCTGATCGTCTCTCGCGCGACGGGCGGGCTGCAGGTCGATCTGGTTCCGGCCTACGAGGGTCACATCGCGGGCGTAATCTGGCGGGATGCGAGCACGCTCGTCTACTTGGCCGATGAGGACCTGCACACGCGGATCGGCGAGGTCGCCGTAGACGGAAGCGCCCGGCGAACGCTCGTCGAGCCGCCGGGTCCGGTGCTGCACTCGATGAACTCCTCCCGGGACGGAAACACCCTCTCCTTCATCGGAGACACGCCGGAGCACCCGAACGAGGTCTTCGTCCTGAGGGCCGACGGCGGGGCGCCCGAGCGGATGACCGACAGCAACCCATGGCTCGCCGACGTCCGGCTCGCGCCGCAGGAGAACGTGGTCTGGCAGGCGAGGGACGGCCTCGAGCTTCACGGGCTCCTCATCCGCCCGCTCGACGAGATTGATGGACGTCGCTACCCGCTCGTGGTTCAGGTGCATGGCGGGCCGGAGTCCCGGTACGACGATGGTTGGCTGACCAGCTATTCGCTTCACGGGCAGGTGGCGGCCTCTCGCGGAATCGCGGTCTTCTACCCCAACTACCGGGCGAGCACCGGGCGCGGCGTCGAGTTCAGCAAGCTGGATCACGGCGACATGGGTGGTAAGGAGTTCGATGATATCGTCGATGGGGTGGACCACCTCATCGAGACGGGACTTGTCGATCGGGATCGTGTTGGCGTAACCGGTGGATCGTATGGAGGTTACGCGACAGGATGGCTGACGACGAGATACAACGACCGATTCGCGGCCGGCGTGATGTTCGTGGGGATCAGCAACCAGATCTCCAAGGTGGGCACGAGCGACATTCCCGAAGAGATGTTCCTCGTGCACAATCGGCTGCGGCCATGGGACGATTGGGAGCTCTTCCTGGAGCGGAGCCCGATATACTGGGCGGGCGATTCGAACACACCGCT
>JBDGZR010000130.1:0-8948 GCA_039588495.1 Gemmatimonadota bacterium
GGGTCGGAGGACCTTCGCAAGAGCGTTCGCCGTCAGCGCTACTCTGACCATTCTCTCCACTCTCGCGGCTCAAGTGGCCTGGGCGCAGGCGCCGACCCCGAATGGGACCTTAGGTGACACCACCCGAGCGCTCCATCTCCTGAGGCGCGCCACCTACGGCGTTCGCCCGCAGGATCTGGCCGAGGCACTGGACCTCGGCCCCGAGGCGTGGCTCGAGCGGCAGCTCTCACCGGAGCGAATCGACGATTCCGCGCTCGAGGAGCGGCTGGCAACCTTCCCGGCCGCCGAGATGACGGTATCGGAGCTCTACGAAGCCTACCCGCCTCCTCGGGTCGTCAGGGCACGCCTCGGCGACCCGGATTCGGTCTCTCGTGATGAGATGCGGCGCATGCGGCGCGAGCTCGGCATCCACAGCCCCAACCGGATTCTCTTCGACCTCGCCGGCGCCAAGCTGGTGCGAGCGGTGGACTCGGAGCGGCAGCTCGAGGAGGTGATGACCGACTTCTGGTTCAATCACTTCAATGTCTTCTTCGCCAAAGGGCCGGACCGCTGGCTCATCGGCGACTACGAGCGCGAGGCGATACGTCCCTACGTGTTCGGCGAGTTCGAGGACATGCTGATCGCCACCGCCTCGCACCCCGCGATGCTCGTGTACCTGGACAACTGGCAGAGCCAGGTGCCGGACTCGCTGAACCCGCGAGCGGCTCAGCAGCAGAGGGCTCGCTCCCGCTTCCAGAACATGTCGGCGCGAGAGCGCGAGGTCGTGCTCCGGATGCGCGGCGTCCCGGAGGAACAGATCGCCCGGATCGAGGAGGCGATGAAGCGGCAAACCGGACGCGAGAGGGGGCTGAATGAGAACTACGCCCGGGAGCTTCTGGAGCTTCACACGCTGGGTGTCGACGGCGGATACACACAGGAGGACGTGATCGAGGTGGCGCGCGCCTTCACGGGCTGGACCATGCAGCTTCCCAGCCGCGGTGACGGCACGGCTCGACGGGAGCGCGGCGGCAGGAATCGCGGCGAGGGAATGGGCTCGGATGGCAGCGCGTCGGCCGGTGAGTTCCTTTTCCGGGCCGAGTGGCACGACCCGGGCGAGAAAACCGTGCTGGGGCGTTCGCTTCCCGCAGGACGAGGGATCGAGGACGGGCTCGACGTACTCCGCATGCTGGCCGTGCACCCGTCGACTGCCAGGCACATCGTGACCAACCTGGCGGAGGCCTTCGTTGCGGACGATCCGCCTCCGGCGCTCGTGGATGAGCTGGCAGCGGTCTTCCTCGAGACCCGCGGCGACCTGAGAGAGGTCACTCGGGCCCTGTTCACGTCGGAGGTCTTCAACGATCCGGCCAACATCGGCGGGAAGCTGAAGACCCCGTTCGAGCTAGTCGCCAGCGCGCTCAGGGTGACGGGGGCCGAGTTCGGCCCCTCGCGAGGGTTGGCGGAGCAGCTGCGCGCGCTCGACCAGATACCCTACATGTCGTCGCCGCCGACCGGCTATCCGGCGGAGTCCGAGGAATGGGCCAGCGGGGCGGCGCTCTTGCAGCGGATGAACCTCGGCCTCGCGATGGCGACGGGGGGGATCCAGAACGTTCGGATCCCCGGTTCCCTGTCGCAACAGCCGGTGGATCGCATGCTCTCCGATCTGCTGCCCGGCTCGGGGACCACGGCGTTGCGGGACGTGATAGAGACGGAGATCCGGAGCAACTTCGCCGGCCTCGCGGGTGCGCTCGGCGAGCTGCGGTATGGAGCTGGACCGAATGAGCTCGCTCTCGGTCTCGCTCTCGGATCACCCGAGTTCCAGCACCGCTGAGCGGCGAGCGAACCGCAGGAGGTCGTGATGCGACCGATCAATCGACGGATCTTCCTCAAGCAGGGGGCGGTGGGCCTCGTGGCCATAGGAATGCCTCCCGCTTTCCTGACCCGAACCTTGCTGGCCGAAACGCGATCCGTCGGCCGCCAGAAGACGGTCGTCTTCATCTTCCAGCGCGGCGCGGTGGATGGGTTGAACATGGTCGTGCCCTTCGAAGAGAAAGCTTACTACCGCGTTCGGCGCTCGATCGCCGTGCCGCAGCCATCTCGCGGAGACGGAAGGTCGGCGATCGATTTAGACGGGTTCTTCGGGCTTCATCCGTCGCTCCGGAGCCTTCACGACCTATATCGGAAGGGAGAGCTGGCGATCCTGCACGCTTCCGGCTCGCCCCATCCGACGCGCTCCCACTTCGACGCGCAGGACTTCATGGAGTCGGGAACTCCGGGGGTCAAGTCGACGCGCGACGGGTGGATGAACCGCCTGATGACCGAGAACGCGTGTTCGTGCGCGGGTCGGACGCTGGCGGACGGAGCGGCCCACAGCGCTGATCACGCGAGCGGTCAGGTGGGCTTGGCCGAGTCGTCCCCCTTGCGGGGCGTGGCCATGGGGGCGGAGATGCCGCGGGCGCTTCGGGGCTCGTATCCGACGGTCGCCATCGCGGACCTCGAGCGCTTCGGGATCGCCGGCGGCCGCAGCCCGGAGCTTGAATCGGTGTTCGAGCGGATGTACAGAAGCGAAGAGGACGACCTCATCGCCGGCGCGGCCGGCGACTCCTTCGAGGCGATCGAGCTCATCCGTCGGACCGATCCGCTCCAGTATCGTCCGCGGGCCGGCGTCGACTATCCCCGCGGCGACTTCGGCCGCTCGCTGCAGCAGATCGCTCAGCTGATCAAAGCCGACGTGGGGTTGGAGGTGGCGTTCACGGACATCGGGGGTTGGGACACGCACCTGGCGCAGGGGGGTGCCCAGGGACAGCTGGCCAACCGTCTGACCGAGCTCGGGATCGGCATCCGGGCGTTCCATGACGATCTGGGCGATCGGATCGAGGATGTCGTCGTCATCACGATGTCGGAGTTCGGCCGTACCGCGGCGGAGAACGGCTCGGGCGGAACAGACCACGGCCACGGGAACTGCATGCTGATCCTAGGGGGGGCGACCGCGGGCGGCCGCGTGCTCGGGAGCTGGCCGGGCCTGGAGCGCGAGCAGCTGTACGAGGGGCGAGACCTGGCGATCACCACCGATTTCCGGGACGCGTTCGCTGAAGTCGTGAGCGGGCACCTGGGCGCGGAGAAGCTCGAGCGAGTCTTCCCGGGCTACCGGGTCGATCCATCGAGCTTCGTGGGCGTCCTGGGCTGAGCGCCGCCAGGCTTCGTTGCGGCCCAGAGGCCCAGCGGGCCGGGCCCGTCGCTCAGAAGCGGATCGAGCCCGAAAGATAGAGGACGGCGCTACCCGAGATCTCCACCCTGTCTCCTCGTAGCTCGCACCAGAGCTCCCCGCCCCTCCGGGAGACCTGGCGTGCGTGCAGACGATTCGTGCCGAGTTGCTCCGCCCAGTAGGGCGTGAGCGTGCAATGAGCCGAGCCCGTGACCGGGTCCTCCGGGACGCCCAGGTCGGGCGCGAAAAAGCGGGAGACGAAGTCCACGGCGTCACCGGGTGCTGTAACGATGACGCCGCGCGATCCGAGGCCGCTGAGGGCGGCAAGATCGGGATCCACTTCCCGCACCTCCCGCTCTTCCGAATAGCGGACCAGATAATCGTCCGCCAGCAGCACGTCGGTCGGTGACCCACCCAGCGCTTCCAGCATCCCGTCGGGCGAAGCGGCGGGCTTCGCCGGCAGTGCCGGAAAGTCCATCCGCAGAAGCCCCTCATCATCCCGCCGGACCGAGAGCTCCCCCTTTCGCGTGTCGAACGTCACGGCACCGTCGACGCCGAAGTGCTCGAACAGCACGAACGCCGAGGCGAGTGTGGCGTGCCCGCACAGATCCACTTCGGAGACCGGCGTGAACCAGCGGAGTTCGTACTCGGAGCCTGCGCCGACGAGGAAAGCCGTCTCGGAGAGGTTGTTCTCGGAGGCGATCGCCTGCATCGCCACGGCATCCGGCCACCGCGGGAGCAGGCATACCGCCGCGGGGTTGCCGGCGAAGATCCTGTCGGTGAACGCGTCGACCTGAAAAAGCGGCGCTTCCATTCGCTCCTCCGTCTTCCACTCGAATCAGCAGTCCTCTGGTCCCGGACGGGTCCTACCATCCCGGGGCCGGCTTGCTCCCCCCTCCGGCCACTCTCTATCGTTCGCGACGTGACGTCGCCACCGCCTGCTCAGCTTGCTCCGCCGACTCCGCCCGTGCGCGGCGCGTTGCGCTCGCTCGCCGTCACGATCGTCCCCGGCGCCGCTCGGCTCGATGTGGAGGGATGGCTGGATGTCGAAGCGCGAATCGAGGCGGCGCTACGTACCCGCCCCCCTCGCCTCAGGCGACAGCTTCGCCTCTTCGTCCTGGCTCTGGAGTGGGGCCCGCTGCTCCGGCACAGGCGACGGTTCAGCCGCCTTGATGCCACTCGCAGGACCGAAATCCTCGACCGGGTGCAGCGCTCCTCCACCCTTCTTTTGCGCCGCGGCTTCTGGGGCCTGCGGACGCTCGTTCTTCTTGGCTACTACGGACGATCCGAGGTCCGCCGCAGCGTCGGATACCGCGCCGAACCCGGCGGTTGGGCCGCCCTGATGGGCGACCCTACGAACCGATCGGACGACATGCCGGACGAATCGCACGACCGGAGCGGAGACGGTTCGTGATCGACCGCGAGTACGATGTCGTGATCATCGGCTCCGGGGCCGGCGGAGGGACGGTCGCTCTGGGACTCGCGCCTCTCGCCGAGCAGGGACGGCGCGTCCTGGTGATCGAACAGGGTCCGAGACTGGCCGACGAGGAGTTTACCGGCGAAGAGATCGAGATGGCGGAGGCTCTGTACGCCGACTCGGGAGGCTTTCTAACGGCCGACGGAACGATGACGCTCGCCTTCGGCCGAGTCTACGGTGGATCGACCGCCGTCTACACCGGCACGTCGCTCATCCCGGAACCGCGGGTCATCGAGAGCTGGGCGATTCCGGGGCTCTCGCACGCGGATCTGACGGAGCGCTGCCGCCACTTCGCGGGGCAGAACAACGTTCACCTGCTCGATCCGTTCGAGATCAACGAGAACAACACGCTGTTCGCGGCGGGGTGTGAGCGGGCCGGTTTCGAGGCGCGGCAGTTTCCGGTCAACGTGAAGGGCTGCCGCGGATCCAGTCTCTGCAACCTCGGCTGCCCGAACGCGGCCAAGCAGGGTACGGATCGCGTGCAGCTTCCGGCCGCGGAGAGGCGCGGCGTCGAGGTGGTGTCTCGCGCCGAAGCGACGCGTATCGAGGAGAAGCTGGTCGTCGTCCGCGTGTCGGCCGCACCGGCAGGGGGAAAGGGAGGCCCGCCGGAGTGGGAGCCCGGTGAGTACCGCGTTCGGGCGGGCACCGTCGTCGTGGCCGGAGGAGCGGTCGGCTCTCCGGCCCTCCTTCTGCGCTCCGCCTTCGGAGAGCGGCTGCCTCGGCTGGGGGAGGGGTTCACCTGCCACCCCGCCTTCATCCTCGTCGGTGAGCACCCGCGCGAGATCACCAACGATGTCGGCCACCCGAAGAGCTACTACGTGGACCGTGCGGCGGAGGAAGGCTACGTGCTGGAGACCTGCATGTACTTCCCCTTCGTTACCGCCAAGAGCCTGATCGGCTTCGGTGGTACGAACGAGAGCTTCCTGCGTGCGTTTCCCCGCCTTCAGATGATCCTCGTGCTGGCCTGCGACCGGGCAACGGCCGGGAACCGGGTCGCGGTGGACTCCGGAGGCCGACCCGTCGTGCATTATGGTTTCACCGATCAAGTGGTGCGGGCGCTCGCTGCCGGCACCCGGGCATCGGCGAGGATCTTCTTTGGGGCCGGGGCCGAGCGCGTGCACGTGCCGCTGGCCATCCCGCCGGAGCTTCGGGCGACGGAGGCGGGCGAGATCGACGAGCGAATCCGGCCTGAGCATTTCCTCGCCGGCACGGTTCCGGTCTCGGCCGCTCACCTGATGGGCGGCTGCGGCATGGGCAGTTCGGCCGGCGACTCGGTGACCGACTCCTGGGGCCGTGTGCACGGACGCCCGTGGCTCCGGGTGGCCGACTCGAGCCTCTTCCCCGATTCGCTCCAGATCAACCCGTATCTGACGATCATGGCACTGGCCGATCGGGCGGCCGAGGCGATCCGGGAGGACGTGCTTCGATGAGGCTGACCGCCGCGCGGGCTGTCGTGCGCGCACTCGAAGACGAGGGCATCGCGCACGCCTTCGGCATCCCCGGCACGCACAACATCGAGCTCTACGACGCCCTGGCGGCTTCGGAAGTCGTCCGCCCGGTGCTGGTGACGGACGAGCAATCGGCCTCCTTCATGGCGGATGGACACTGGCGAGCCTCTGGCCGGATGGCCTGCGTCAACGTGGTGCCGGGAGCCGGTCTGACCCACGCCCTCTCGGGGATCGCCGAAGCCTACCTCGACAACGTCCCCCTGCTCGTGCTCGCTTGCGGCATCCGTCTCGAGAGCGACAGCGCCTACCAGCTGCACGACGTCGATCAGATGGCGATTGCCGCTCCGGTCGTGAAGGAAGCGCTTCGTGCCAGCCGCCGCGACGAGGTCTATCGGACCGTACGACGCGGCTGTGCGATCGCGCGGGCGGGCGTCCCGGGGCCTGTGCTGGTGGAGGTGCCGGCGGACCACTATCTGGCGCAGGACTCGGTCGAGCAGAAGGCCTCGGAGGGAAGGCAGCAGGCCGGTCCGCCACTCGACCGGGAGGCCATCCTGCGCTCCCTGGAGACGCTCGAGGGGGCGGATCGGCCGCTTCTCTACGTGGGCTTCGGGGCGGCCGGTGCCTCGGAGGCGCTCGTGGAGCTGGCGGAGCGCCTGGAGGCCCCGGTGGCGACGACGATCCAGGGCAAAGGGGTCTTCCCCGAGAGCCACCCGCTTTTCCTCTGGCCCGGATTCGGCGATGCGGCACCGCCGTTCGCCCGACGGGCGGCCGAGAGCTGTGACGCCACGCTGGCCATCGGGTGTCGCTTCTCCGAGGTGGGCACCGGGAGCTACGGTCTTCGGCCACCCGGCGCCCTGGTCCACGTCGACATCGACCCGGCCGTGCCGGGCCGCAACTTCGAGGCGGCGGTCAAGGTCGTCGGGGATGCGGGCGCCGTGGTGCGGGCCCTTCTCTCCGAGCTGAGACCGAGAGACGAAGACGAGGAGTTGCGTGGACGCATCGCGGACGGGCACGCGGAGGTGGCGGGCGCCCGGGGGGCGGAGGGAGAGTCGGGCGTCTCCCCGTCCAGCCTGTTCCGAGCCCTCCAGTCCCGCTTTCCGGCGGAGACGGTGTACGCCACGGACAGCGGAAACGGGACGTTCCTCGCCATGGAGTGGCTGCGCCTCGAGAGGCCGGGCCGATTCCTGGCGCCGGTGGACTACTCTTGCATGGGGTACGCCGTGCCTGCCTCTATCGGGGCCTCTCTCGCATGTCCCGGCGTGCCGGTGGTCTCCCTTCCGGGGGATGGGGCGTTTCTCATGACCGGCCTCGAGCTGCTCACGGCCGCCCGGGAAGGCGCCGCCACCGCCGTTTTCGTCCTGCGCGACCGGGAGCTCGCGCAGATCTCGCAGTTTCAGGACATCGCCTTGAGCCGCCGAACCAGCAGCGAGCTTCCGGACTACGACCTCTCCGCCCTGTCGAGGGCCGTGGGAATCGAATACCGGCGCCTCGGGTCGAACGCCGAGGTCGAAGAGGCCGTCGATTGGTCGGCTTCCACCCTCGAAGGGGGACGACCGGCGCTGGTCGAGGTGGCCATCGACTACTCGGAGAAGACGTACTTCACGAAGGGTGTCGTGCGGACGGCTTTCGGCCGGCTCCCCTGGGCGGACCGCCTCCGGTTCGTGGGCCGTGCGCTCGGACGGCGCGTCCGGGGATCGCTGGCGGGTCCCGACCGATCCTGATCGGGACACCATGAGCCGGCCTCACGTGGTCTTCGACCCATCATACGAGGTGGAGATCGGCCCACACGTCTTCCCCACCCTCAAGTACCGGTTGATCCGGGATCGACTGCTCGCGGAAGACGTGATCTCGAAGGACGACCTGATCCGGCCGCAGCCGGCGTCGGACGAACAGCTGTTGCTCGTTCATTCACCGGAGTACCTGCGGAAGATCGAGCGCGGTGACCTGACGATGGCGGAGCGGATCCAGCTCGAGGTGCCGTTCTCGCAGGAGCTCGCCGCCGCCTCACGTCTTTGCGCCGGCGGATCCATGCTGGCCGGCCGGCTCGCCCTGGAAGAGGGAGTGGGGATCCATCTCGGCGGAGGGTTCCACCACGCCTTCCCTGATCACGGCGAGGGCTTCTGCCTGATCAATGACGTGGCCGTGGCGATCCGGGCCCTGCAGGCAGGTGGAGCGATGGACCGGGCCGTCGTCGTTGACCTGGACGTCCACCAGGGAAACGGGACGGCAGCGATCTTCGCCGACGACGACAGGACCGCGACGTTCTCCATGCACCAGGAGTGGAACTACCCTATCACCAAGCCGCCCAGCGACGTGGACATCGGGCTTCGGGACGGAACCGGCGACCAGGAGTATCTCGATCTGCTCGGCCGGCACCTGCCGGCGTTTCTCGAGGGGCAACGACCGGATCTCGCCTTCTATCTCGCCGGGGCGGACCCCTATCGAGAGGATCAGCTGGGCGGACTCGACCTGACGCTCGAGGGGCTGGCCGAGCGCGATTCGTTCGTTCTCGAGACGCTCCGCGACCTGGGAGTGCCCGTCGCCGTCGTGCTCGCGGGCGGCTACGCCGTGAACACGGACGACACGATCTCCATCCACGTGGCGACCGTCCGCACCGCTTTCGGGCTTGCCGGTTGACGCCCGGGCTCGCTGCGGGATACGCGGCGCCATCCCTGCACACGTCCGCCCCGAACGCGGCCGCTGGCAGGCCGGCTGCCCGCTGCCTATAGTGCGCCGTCGGCGCGAACATGGCGGCGCGCCGGAGGCTTCCCCAGCAAGGAGAGCTGACCATGTGGATCGTCCTGTTGATCCTGGTCGTCTTGATCGTGGCCTTCATCGGCAT
>JBDGZR010000131.1:0-8862 GCA_039588495.1 Gemmatimonadota bacterium
AAGCCGAGGCTGTGATGATGCCGCAACATCTCGGGAAAGCCCGTCCTGCCGTGGTGCCGCACGACCATCTTCGGCACGAAGACGAGGCCCTCGGCCCGGCGGTCGTGCATCCGCTGGCAGAGCACGATGTCTTCCCCCAGCCTTTCCTCGGGGAAGCGGCCCAGCTCCTCGAAGTCCGTGCTCCGGATCGCCAGGTTGCAGGCGGGAAAGTGTGTGGCGGGCCCGCCGGGCCTTCCGGGCCGGAACTCGGCGAACTGGAGCATGTTGTCCGCCACGGCAACCGGGTGGCCGGGCTGTGCGTCCAGCACCGGGCCACCGACCAGCCTCCCCCCGCTCTCCAGCGCACCGAGGGCCGCGCGCAGCCAGCCCGGAGCCGGTTCGCAGTCGGCGTCCGTGAAGGCCAGAAGCCATCCGCTCGAGTGGGTGGATCCCAGGTTGCGCGCCGCCCCGGGCCCGAGGCCGGACTCACTCCGGATCAGCCGCACGGCGGGAAAACCGCCCACGGAGGCCTCGACCTCCGGGTCGGAGGCGCTATCTACGACGATCACCTCGTATGGCTCTGAGATCTCCTGCCGGGCCAGTGCCTCCAGGCATCGGCGCAGGAGCCGCGCGTGACCCCGGCAGGGGATGACGACCGAGATGGACGGACCTTCGTGGACCGGAGGGCTCGAGCTCGTCAATCGCCGGGAGCCGCCCGGGCCCCACCGCCTCGCGACGCGGAGACCAGCGGTCTGCCTCGCAGGCCGGGCGGAGGCTGGAGGCCGAAGTGCGAGTACACCGTCGGCGCGAGGTCCATCACGTGCCCGTCCAGCCGATCCCCGGCGCCAAAAGATCGGCCCGCCGCCAGCACGAAACCTTCCGGCCGGTGATTTCCGCTCCGGCCGTTCGGGTTGCGGCCCGGGGTCGGCCAGTTGATCGAGCCGAAGATGGGAGACCGGATCTCCGAGCGCTCCGCGACAGGGGTCTCCGACCATCGGACGATGAGGTCGGGGAGGCTGTCCCGTTTCACCCCTTCCGGGTACAGCTCCGCCGGACGGGCGAACGCCTTCACCAGGGCTTCCCCGGTCGTCGCATCGACGAAGGTCCTCAGGCCGGCTTCGATCTCCTCGCCGAGCGCCTCGTATTCGGGGCCGGGCTCGACGACGCCGAACGCTTCTCTGCCGCGGACGTTGAAACGGATGTACCCCTGCAGATCCGCTACCGGACAGAGCGCTCGCGTGCTCGCCCACTCCCGCCCCCCGGTCTCCCAGAAGGAGGTGAGCCTTCCCTGCAAGCTCTGCGGCAGCCGCGCGCCGATCTCGCTGCGGGCCGCCAGCGGCACGGTTTTGCGGAGAGCGCTCAACAGGCCGAAGGAGCGCGAGGCAGAGGAGTCGGCGCCCCCCCCGAGAACCCGCCGCACCATCTGGTCGAGCAGCGGCGTATGGCAGGTGTTGGGGCCCATTCCATGGGTCGAGAAGACCAGGACCTCCGTATCGTGTCCGGCCGCAGCGACCAACCGTCCGATCGCCCCGTCTACCGCCATATAGACCTGTCGGAGCGCATCGGCGAATTCCTCGCTGCCTGCCGATCCGGCCCTCGAGAGGGTGCCCGTCTCGCTCCACAGCTTGTGCCCGCCCCGATGCGTGGCGGAGAAACAGACCAGGAACAGGTCCCACGCCTCCCTCGCCTCCAGATCCAGGGCGACGTCGGCCACCCAATCCGTGGCTCGGATCAGTTCGTCCCGAACTTTCAGCATACGGGAGATCGTGGCTGCCCGGTGGACCTCGTTCGAGAGCGGCGAGCGGCCGAACCGCTCGACTACGTTCGTGGCAAGGCTCTCCGGGAAGGTGCGGGCCGGACCCAGGTGATCGTGCGTTCCCCAACCGCACAGCTCGACCCCGTTGAACGGCTGAGGCTCCTGGCTGAACGGCACATCGAAGACCACGGCCCGAGGTCCCAAAGCCGAGAGCGGACGCCAGAACGGCTGCACCGGAAAGTCTTCCGGATCGGGAGGTACGGCAGCCATCCGGGCGGGATCCCACTGCAGATAGTGATAAACCCCGTGATCCGCCGGCGTCATGCCCGTGAAGAACGTGGGCCACGGAGAGCCGACCAACCAGTCGGCCGACGAGGCCAGCCGGCCGTAGGCGCCGCCGTCCATCAACCGCGCCAGGTGCGGCAGCGAGCCGTCGCTCGCCCAGCGCTCGATCAGCCGGGGCTCCCCCGCATCGACACCAATCATCAGGAGACGGGGCCGGCTCTGTCCGGATTCGCTAACGCCTGCCAAGTCTCTCGCTTGCGGCATGGGTTCCATCCTTCGAGCGCTCCCGCTCGCCGGTCGCGAGCTGCGTCGCTTGGCTCGACCCCACCGTTCCCGTCGGTATCCCGTCCGCGGCCACGGGCTGCACTTTTTCTCCTTTCAGGCTACGCAAATACCACACCCTCCACCACATCCGTGCACGTGCCGAAAAAGCGGAGGGGGCGGAACCCGGCATCGAGCCACGAAGGCGGGCGAGACCGATCAAAGGGTACTCGACGGGGCACAGTCGGTCTAACTCTAAAGTGGCGGCGAAGGGCCGAATGGACGCAAGCGTAGCTCAACGAGAACGAGATCAGGAGCGTTGCCGTCGGCTAACGCCGAGGCATGTCTAGCTCGTTGTGCCGGAAAGCGGAGGGGGCGGGATTCGAACCCGCATGTCCTTGCGGACGCCGGTTTTCAAGACCGGTGCATTGCCGTTCTGCCACCCCTCCGAAACGCGGCGCCGGGCCGGCATGAAACCGTCCGGTACCCGCGCGCGTAGAATCTCCCGGAGCCCATGACTGCCGACTGGAGATTCCGTTGAGAAAGATAGCCGTCCTACTCGCGCTCGAGCTTCTGCGCCGCCTGATCAAGCGCCTCTGAGCCTCTAGGCGCCTCGGAGCGATCTCTCCGTTAATGCACGCCTAGTATATATACACTGCCGGAGGTCCCGAAGCCTCAACGACCCTACGGCCCTTCACTCGGCTGCCACCTGTTGCACGAACCCTGCCTCCCGCCGGGCCGTATGCGGCCCAGCCGATCAGAAGATCCCGGCCTTCCGCTGCAGCCACCGGACGTATGCCACGATCGTGCCCACCTCGTCGCGGGTGATCTCCTCGACCGGCGGCATGTCTCCGAACCCCCAGTGATGCGCGCGGACTCCCTGCAGGGGCGCCAGATAGAACGCCGGGTCGGAGTGATGTCCGGGGTGATAGACCCGGTGCACCAGGGGCGGCCCCTTCTCGGTGCCGGTAGCAGCCTGCCCGTGGCACTCGAGACAGTAGGTCTCGAAGGTGGCGCGGCCGGCCAGGAGCGAATCGGGCAGAGACGCATCGGCGCCGAGCGCGACCATCGCCTCGGGCGTCATCCCGACGGCCTGCTGGCTTTCTTCCTCACAGGCCACGGCACCCACCGCTCCCGCCATCGCCAGGACAGCGGCGAAGAAGGGCCGGAAAGACGTCCGCGACCGAGCCCGAGACTCAGGGAACGAGATGGAGGCGTTGTACACGGTTCGTGACGCGCTGTGCATCGTTCATCCCGCCTATGAGGTAGAGCGTATCGCCGGCGCCCACGAGCGCGCGGTGGTCCATCGTAGGTACCGACAAATCGGTAAGCTCGATCCAGCCGTCCCGCTGGACGTCATACGCATAGGCCGCTACCGAGGCGTCCGAGGCCACGCCGTCGTAGCCGATCCCGTTGAAGTTGTACGGATTGTCGGTGCCGCCCGCGAAAACGACGAGCCCGGCCTCCGGCAGCGCGCCCGCCGCCATGCGGTAGCGCGCCGGACCCGGGTGCCGCACGAGCTCGCGCCAGCCGATCCGAGACGGGTTCGCCGGATCTATGTCACCCCGGTAACACGCTTCGGCCATCACGAACCGTGGACTGCGCTCCGGGTCGACGCGCACGCCGTCGCAGTAGACGATCGCATCGTCCACGATCGCTCCGGCGTGTCCGAAGACGGGCGGCCCCGGGATGGGCGTGGCCGCCTGCCACGCGTCCGCGGCCGGATCGTAAATCTGTACCTCCGCCACGTTGTCGCGCTGCGACCAGCCGCTCACGATGAAGATCAGGCTGTCCCGCCAGACGCCCAGCACGGCATCGTCAACCGGGAGCGGGAACGGCTTCCCTTTGGAGTAGGTGTCGGAAGCGGCATCGTAGATATCCAGGTCGGCGACCGATACCTCGCCGCCCTCGGCATCCACGGTGTACCCGCCGAAGAGGTAGACGCGGTCCCCGAGACCGGCGGCGGCCGCTGCCAGTCGACCGGTCGGGCCTGGCACCGCGCGTATCTCCCTCCACTCGTTCAGCCGGGCATCGTAGCTGAAGGCCCGCCGAGTGATCCCGGCAGCGGTCTTCGTGCTGTCGAGGCCCAGGAAGGAGAAGAGACGCGTGCCGCCTTGTAGCGGCAGGCTCGCCACCGCGTTGTTGGCGACGGGCGCCGGGAGCGACGCCACCGGCGTCCAGACCCCGGTCGCGGCATCCGGCGCAACATTGATCGCCGCATCGGGCGCAGCGCCTGTCGAATCACCATCGGGCGGGGCACATGCCACGAGCACTGCCAGGGCCAGAGTCGGCATGGATCGGCTCACGCGAAGAAACACCTCCCCTGCTTTCCCCGTTTCACCAGGAAGACCGTGAACCAAGTGTAGCCTCGATTCAGCCTGGCGGGCATGACCCTTCGCCCGTCAAACGGTAAGATCGGGTGGCGCCGGAGAGCCGGGTACCCGAAGAGCCCGGCCTCTAAACAAGGTGAGAGACGGGCTATAAGTGACACGATTACAGCTGATTGCGTTCGCGACACTGGCAACGGCCATGAACCTCGTTCCGTCGCCGGCGGCCGCGCGCGGCGCCATTCGCGCCGATCGGCCGGCGATCGCGCGCAGCACCGGCCCAACCGCGATCGACACGATCGCCTTCATGAACGTCAACGTCGTGCCGCTGGACCGTGAGGGCGTGCTGGCAGACCAGAACGTGCTCGTTCACGATGGCCGGGTCGTCGGCATGGGCCCGGCCGCCGACACACCGATCTCCGAGCGAGTGACCCGCATCGAGGGAGAGGACCGCTATCTGATCCCCGGGCTGTTCGACATGCATTCCCACCTTCTCTCGGATGACCGGATCGTGGACGACCACGCGGGGGCAGAGCTCGCGGTGATCCTCGCCAACGGCGTCACGAGTATCCGGATTCCGATCGGCAAGCCCGAGCACCTGGAGTACCGAAGGCTGATCGAGGCCGGCGAGATGATCGGCCCTGCCCTGGAGGTCGGAAGCCCGCAGATCGCGGGGCAGGCGTTCGGTGCCACCTTCAACGGCCGCGAGGTTAAGACGGCTGAGCAGGCCCGCCAGGCGGTTCGCGACTTCCACGCCGAGGGCTACGACTTCATCAAGCTGACCTTCTTTATCTCCGAAGAGGTCTACGCCGCGGCGGTAGAAACAGCGGCGAAGCTCGGGATGCGCGTGGTGGGGCACGTGGGGCCGCAGGTGAGGCTGGAACGAGCTCTGCTGGCCGGCCAGCAGATAGAGCACCTGGATCAGTACCTCGAGGCGCTGCTGCCGGAGGACGCGCCGACGCGAAACAGCCTCTCGGGGATCGGGATCTGGCAACGGCCGAACTGGGAAAGCCTGGAGTACATCGACGAGGCCAGGATCGCCGATCTGGCGCGGGCCACGGCGGAAGCGGGCGTGTGGAACACGCCGACCCTTGCGTTCCTCAACAGCTCCTTCGGGACTGGACGAAGCGACCGTCAGATCGCCGACAGTCCGGACTACGCCTTCGTGTCGGCCGAGGTGCGCGAGGAGCTGCTTCGTGGCCGGGACGTCTTCTGGAGCAACCCTCCGCCGGAGGAGTGGCGGCTTCGCTACGTGGACCTGCGAAACCGGCTCACCAGGGCCCTCTACGACGTCGGCGCGAAGCTCATGGCTGGATCGGACGCGCCCGAGTGGCTCCTCTTGTACGGGTTCACGCTGCACCGGGAGCTGGAAAGCTTCGTCGAAGCCGGTCTCCCGCCGCAGGCAGCCCTGGAGACCGCCACGCGCAACCCCGCGGAATGGCTGGGCGTGCTGGAGGAGACGGGGACGATCGAGGTCGGCAAGCGAGCCGATCTCGTCCTCCTGAGCGCAAACCCTTTGGAGAGGATCTCGAACACGAGACGGATCGAGGGGGTGATGCTCGGTGGCCAGTGGCTCAGCCGAATCGCGCTCGACTTCCTGCTGGACCGGAGCGCGGCCGAGCTCTCCCAGGCAAACCTGCGTGAGGCGCCTGAATCCGATTCCGAGTAACGCTCGCCAGACTAGCCTCCCTTCTGCCCCCTCACCGGTTTCCTCTGCCTCATCCCCACCCTCATCGCCTCCTGCCCGCGTTCATCGCCTCCTGTCCCTTCCTCGGCCGCCGGCGCAGAGCCACGGAAGAGTCAATCGACACGGCTAAGAATCGAGGTTCTCCCGACTTGCGAATGCCCTCCTGAAACCAATAGGTCCAAAGTTATTGGATACGTGTACCGAGCAGACGCCCCGTAGGACGCCTGTCCGACCGCACCGACTCCACGGCACCGTGTTACGTAACGCCTTTACTGTCACGGTTCGGTGAACCCGTGAGGAGGTCTATCATGAGTCACCCCCGGTTCGGTCGCACTCCGATGTTCCCGCTCGTGCTTCTCTGTCTGTTGGCGCCCGCGTTGGTCCGGTGCGGGGGTGACGGCACGGACCCTCCGACGCTTCCGCCGCCCATCGTCGAGCCCCCTGACGTCGACATTGATGCCCAGCTCGCTCCCGATGTGGTCGAGACGCTCTGCACCCTGCGCGAGGGCATCGCCGCGTTGCTGGCGGCGGCAATGGGGCAGGTACAGCAGAACGGCTCGCTGAGCTCCAATGACTGCGAGGTCGAGGACGTCCCCGAGGTCGAGGACGTGCTCGAGGAGGGTCAGTTCGAGTCGGTCTTCCTGCTGGTCGATCAGCTACTGAACGTGGCCATCGAGGTGGAATCGGGGTTTGACGCGTCGATTGCCCTCTATCGTCTCGACAACGCGCGAGCGAGCTCGAGCCAATCGGGCGCCGGGGGCAGCGGTGTGCGGGCCGCCGAGAGCGCCTTGGCAGCCGATCTCACGCTGATCGCCTCCAACGACGACCAGAGCCCGGGCGACCGGAGCCCGCGGGTCGTGGCCTCCCTGCAGACGGGCGTGGACTATCTGGTCGTGATCTCGGGCTTCGACGACTCAGAAACCGGCTCGTATACGATGCGCGCGCGGTCGGTCCCAGAGTCCGAACCCGAGACGCCGGATCCGGGCTCGATCCGGGTGTCGGCCACGACGAGCGGCAGCGGCACCGATGCGGACGGCTATCAGGCCACGCTGAGCGGCAGCAAGAGCCGGCATATCGATCCCAACGGGAGCGCGTCGTTCCGCAACCTGGCGGCGGGCGACTACTCGGTCTCCCTGGGTGGCGTGGCGGAGAACTGCGAGATCACCGACGGCGAGGCCTCCCGCGAGGTGACCGTGTCTAGCGGCCGGCAAGCCTCGGTGAGCTACAGCCTCCAGTGCACCGGGGCCGTCTCTGCCCACACGCTCACGGTGAGCGGGGGCGGCACAGGCAGTGGCGCCGTGACGTCGGATCCCGCCGGGATCGACTGCACGACCAGCGCGGGGAGCACGAGCGGCACCTGCGCAGCGGACTTCGAGGACGGCACCGAGGTGGCGCTGACGGCGAGTGCCGATGCCGGCTCGGACTTCGGAGGCTGGAGCGGGGATTGCTCCGGCACCGGCTCCTGCGACGTCTCCATGACCGAGCCCAAGAGCGTGACCGCCACCTTCGACCCCGAACCCCCAGGGCCGACGCCCAGGCACACGCTCACCGTGACCGGGACCGGCTCAGGCAACGGTACCGTGACCTCGAGCCCCGCCGGGATCGACTGCACGGTCAGCGCGGGCAGTACCAGCGGCGCTTGCTCGGCGGATTTCGACGAGGGCACCGACGTAGGCTTAAGCTGGGATGACGACGACGACAGCATCTTCCTGGGTTGGAGCGGCGCCTGTGAGACAACAGCCCCGTGCACTGTGACCATGGACGCCGACAAGGCGGTCACCATCTGGTTCAACGATCGTCCTGTTCTCAGGATCTTCGACAGTCCGAGCTCTACCACGTCCACCGCACCCGTGACGCTGACCCTGACCGGATCCGCGACTGATACGGACGGGATCGACGTCGTGGAGGTAGAGTGGGCCGAAGCTGCCGCCGCGCCGAATGGCACCTGCGACCGCGCCCAGTGGCAAAGCCTCGGGACGACTGATGTCACGGCGACGGCCGATGACTTCACCGACGAGATTACCCTTCAGAATCCCGGGGCAGGAACTCGTACCTACTGCTGGTCCGTGTATGTCGAGGACGCCTTCGGGACTTGGAAACTCCGGACTTCGGCGCCGTTCACTATCACGTGGGAGAGCCAAGCCCAGCCTGGTCCGCCTACGATCTCGAATCCGAGCAGCTCCATCCAACAGCCCCTTAACCAATGCGGGATTGCCGACCACAGCACGATCAACTACAGGGTCGATTACGTGGATCCGGACGGCGATGTGAATTCGAGTACTGTCAAGGTCCGAGTCTCTCTTGCGTTCTCCAACGGCGGCAGTGACAGCTACGTGAGTGACCCGGAGTTCAACAGCGTATCCGGTGATGGCTTCAGCGGGAGGGTGACCGCCAGCAACTGCATTCTCTTCGGCTCTGCTGATTGGGCAGATGCGACGCTGAGGGTGGAGGACGAAGCCGGCAACGTTAGCAATGCCGTCACGACACGCGTTGACAAACCGGAAGGTGCTAATTAGGGGTTTGAGGATCTGATGCCCGTAGTTTAAGCCACACCTCGGCCAGGCTCG
>JBDGZR010000132.1:0-8712 GCA_039588495.1 Gemmatimonadota bacterium
GATACCGGAGGGGGCTTCGAATCCTTCGTTTGGACTGCCATGAGCGGGACTACCTCACTTCTACTGCTACAGGACGAGCTTCACTTCTACGGCTAAGCGCTGCCGAATCCGCCTCGGAACGCGGTCAAGCGGTCTCTTTGTCAGGCAAGAAAGGGTACCATGGCCACAAACATATCCAATTTATTACAATATATGCGGTTACAACTATCTCTACCCTTGGGAAAGGAGAGGGCTGTAGCACGACATCGACAGATCAGCGGGTCATTCGTCGCAGCGCTGCCCGGGTTGGATTCGTCCCTTCAACGCCATAGCGGTAGGCCAAATTGGCAGGATGTCGACCTGTTGAGTGAAGCCGGCCTGTGCCTCAGTAGACGCTGAAGTAGGACTGGGCGAGGGGATCCTGGATCGTCACCTCGACGACATCCCCCTTCCGGACGAGAATCTCGTCCGTCACGTAGTTCCCGCCGCCACCGATCGGATCCGCCAGGACGCGGAAGTTGGTGCCGGCGGCAACGTTCCCTCTCACCGCGTACTCCGAGGTGTTGTTCGTCGTAACGACGCCCAGGAATTGCCGGGTGGACATGTAGAGGGCGTAGACGTTCACGTCCAACCGATATCGGTTCTTCACGACCACGAAGACGGTATCCGGCACGTGCGTGAGCGCGTCGAGCTCGGGATCATCCGAGGCGCCTCCACCTCCGCTCGCGCAGGCGGAAAGCAGCGGGCCGAGCAGCAGGATGCAGACGCCAACCACCAGCGCCTCGAAGCCTCCACGTCGCGCTCGTCCCGTTCGCGGTCCTTCGATCAAGCTCCACCTCCTCACTTCGCAGTCGACGTGCCCGTCGTTGAACATAGCATGCCCGCGGGTGACCGAGTAATCGGGCGCTTGACCCATTGTTGACGGACCGGCGGCAGCTTGAGTCCGGATGGATCGTTCCGCGATAGCAGAGGGGATGGCATGCACGATACTCGAGCAGCGACGGTGGATCGGAGTGGCACCGCGCTTCCGGTCACTCTGCTCGTGCTCCTCGCCGCCTCCGCCCTCGCCGCGTCCGGCTTTCTTCGTGCGTTTCTGGATTTCATGACTACCGAGAACCACGCGGCCGCCGTTCGGTCCTTCTATGTGGCCGCGGCCGGCCTGAACCAGGTCCTTGCAACGATAGGGACGGACACGGCCGGGAGCTCGACGTTCTCCTATGAGGTGGAGGGAGGGACCGTCAACGTGCAGTCGCGCCGGCTTCTGCGGTTGGATCGGGCTCGGGAGATCCGATTGCTCGTCGCCGAGGGCACCTTCGAGCCGGGCCGTGAAGGCTCGGCTCGAAGAGTCGTGGGTCAGCTGGTGCTCGCTCCAACCCCCTTTCGGGCAACTGCCGCGCTCGTTGCCTCAGACACCGTTCTGTTGGGAGCCGCTGCGCAGATCTCGGGACTGGACAGCCGGGGTGGGCAATGCTCCGGAACCGGTGCGGTCGCCGGACTCGCCGTGCTACCGGGTGGCTTCCTTGGCGATACGGCGTCCCTCTCGGGTCGTCCGCCCCTTCTGAGTCTGCCATCGGGCGGGACCACCCTGTCCTCCGCCGGAGTGGATTGGAGGAATGCCAGCCGGCAGGAGTTCGTGGAGCCGGAGCATCTGATCTCCGAGATGTGGTCGCCGCAACCAGTCACCGATCCGGATGAATGGCCGGTGACGTTTGTCCTGCCTTCCGCTCCTCCCCTCACCGGAACCGTCACGGGCCGGGGCACCCTCATCGTCGGCGGCGACCTTACGATCGCGGGCGAGCTTCGATGGGCCGGACTGGTTCTCGTCGCAGGCTCGATGGCCGTCTCGGGCCAGCTCGACGTGGAGGGCGCCGTCGCTGTCGGCCTGGACTCCAACGCTGGCGCCGTGACGGCTCGATCCGACCTTTCCGGCGCGGTGGATATCCGATTCGACGGCTGTGCGGTCGCCGGCGCGGCCGCGAGACTGGCGCGCGGACCCATTCGCCGTCCTGGCGGATGGTTCGAGATCTTTTAGTGTGCCGTCTCAGAAATCCTACCGGACCTCTGAGACAGAACACTACGCCGGCAGGTACCGCTCCAGGAGGGCAAGGACGGCGTCCGGATTGTCGGCGTTCAGCCAGTGCCCCCCCTCGACCTCGTGCAGGCGAACGGGTCGGGTGCGGCCGATCTCACGGATGCGCTCCGCTTCCCCCTGCGTCATGACGTTCGACCTCGTCGCTTTGACGAAGTGAAGCTCGGTTCCCGGGGGTGGATCCTCCACGATGGGCCACATGTCGGAGCGGAAGAAATCGTGCAGCAGGAGCTCGAGGGCAGCGAAATCGAGCTTCCACCCGTAGCCCTCATCCGATCGCCCCAGGTTTGCGGACATCCAGCTGGCCACTCGCTCGGGGAAGCCGGCCTGCTTCACGTCATCGATAGCCTCGGCACGGGAGGAGAACCGGGTCGGGAGCGAGCGCACGGCCCCGAGCATCCGCTCCGCATCGCCCACCGCGTCCCTGGCCGACGGCGTGGAGTCCATGATCCATACCTGCTGCGGGACCTCATCCGTGGCCGCGGCTCGGGAGAGGTAGGAGAGAGCGACCTTGCCGCCGAAGGAGTGCCCCAACACGGCGGCCGGAGGGAGAGCGGTCTCTTCGGCGAGCACCTCCAGGTCCGCGGCGCACGTATCCAGCGTGTGAGGCGGCTCGAAGCCCTGCGATTCTCCGTGCATGCGAAGATCGATCAGCAGGGCTCCCCAAGGCGGACGGGCCCGGACGACCCTGCTCGCGATGCTTCGCCAGTTCCTTCCGGCTCCGAAGATGCCGTGCAGCACGTACAGCCACGGAGAGGAGGGCGCCGCCCCCCCGTCAGCCTGATGCCCCTCGCTCCCGGCCCGCCCAGCGGCCTCCATCCGGTCGTGGTGCAGCAGCCGTCGGCTCGACATCGCTCCCCTATTCCGCAACTTTCCTTGCCGAGATTCACGCGCCGGGATCTCCGGGCCGACAAACATACCAAACGGACCGCCGACTTGAACACTTCTCGACGACAGTTCTCGCTCCGACCCTTCCGACCCGCCTGGTGGCTGCCGGGAGCCCACGGCCAGACGATCGGTGGACGCGCGCTGCGGCGGATGAGGGATCCTTCGTGGGTACGCGAGAGATTCACGACACCAGACGGCGATTTCCTGGACGTGGACTTCAGCGGGCCGCATTCCGAGGGATCTCGTGATTCCAGGCCCGTCGTCCTGCTACTGCACGGACTGGAGGGGTGCTCCGAGTCCGGATACATGGTGGAGGCGGCCCGGTGGTGCGGGCGACATGGGCTTCGAGCTGCGGCGCTGAACTTCCGTGGAAGGAGCGGCTCACCGAATCGGCGGCCGCGCGCGTACCATGCCGGTGAGACGGGCGATCTCGACTTCATTCTGAGCGCGCTGCACGAGCGCACCCCGAAGGCCCCGCTCGCCGCGATCGGATTCTCGCTGGGCGGCAACGTGCTGCTCAAGTATCTCGGAGAGCAAAGCGCCCAGGGCAGCACACGGCTGGCAGCCGCCGCGGGGATCTCGGTGCCCTTCGATCTAGCAGCCGCAACGGCGAGGATGGAGCGCGGCTTGGGTCTCCTGTACACCCGCTTCTTCCTCCGGTCGTTGCGGGAGGGGGTTCGCGCGAAAGCGGAAAACGGACCTCTTTCCTACGATCCTGCTGCAGCCCTCGAGGCTCGCACGCTTCGTGACTTCGACGAGGTCGTCACGGCTCCCCTTCACGGTTTCCCGAGCGCGGCGGAGTACTACGAGCGATCCAGCTCTCTGCGCTATCTCGCCGCGATCAGGGTTCCCACGCTACTGCTCCAGGCGAAGGACGATCCCTTCCACCCCCCGTCTGCCGGGGAGAATGGCGCCGTGCGGGAGAATCCCTGGCTTCATGCCGGGTTCGTGGAGCGCGGCGGGCACGTCGGTTTTGTCGGAGGGGCTACGCCGCTGATGCCATTCTTCTGGGCGGAGGCCGAGGCGGTTAGGTTTGTGGCGACCTACTTGAGGAGCGGGCCACGTGGGGAGTGGACTGCCGACTGATCGGAGAACCGAGATCGCGAGGTGATGACGGGATGAAGAACGGGATGAGGGAGCTACTGACGGAATGGAACGGCCTGGGAGTGGTCCAGGGCTACGACCACGAAACGGGCACATGGATGTTCATCGCCCTCCATGATGCCACGCTGGGCCCGATGGTGGGGGGGTGTCGGATGAAGCAGTACCCGTCGCCCGAGGATGGAGCGCGGGACGCGATGCGGCTCGCGCAGGGCATGACCTACAAGTGGGCCGCAATCGATTTCCCGTTCGGCGGTGGGAAGTCGGTGCTCGCCATCCCGAAGCCCCTGGAGGGAGACGAAAAGCGGGGACTGCTCCGCCGCTTCGGCCGTCTCCTCGAGTCGCTACACGGCGGATACGCCACGGGGGTGGACCTGGGTACAACGCCCGAGGACATGAACGTCCTGGCGGAGGCATCGCAGTACGTCATGGGGCACGGCGTGTCGGGGTCCGGCACCGAAGACCCGGGACCGTATACCGCGCTAGGCGTCCTCGCCGGGATTCGGTCGAGTCTGAAGGCCGCGGACGGCAGTGCCGACGTCGCCGGGAAATCCGTGTTGATCCAGGGTGCCGGAGACGTGGGCGCACCGCTGGCCCGGATGCTGGCCGAGGCCGGCGCCGAGGTTCTGATCTCCGATATCGCTGACGCCCTCGCGCAGGAACTCGCCTCCGAGCTCGGCGGGCGTGCGATACCGGTCGCTGCAACGTACACGACGCCGTGCGATGTCTTCGCCCCCTGCGCCGTCGGCGCGATCCTCAACCGCGAGACGATCCCCCAGCTGGCCTGCCGAATCGTGGCGGGCTCCGCGAACAACCAGCTGGACAGGGCGGAGGACGCGGAGGCCCTGCACGCGCGCGGGATCCTCTACGCTCCCGACTACGTGGTCAACGCGGGCGGTGCCATCGCCTTCGGCATGATGCACCTCGGCGAATCGAACGAGGAGGCCATGCGCGAGCGCGTGCGCGAGATCGAAAACACGCTCGATCGAATCTTCTCGGAAGCGGGCGAGCGAGGCGAATCTCCGGTGCACGGCGCCCGTCGGGTAGCCGAAGACGCGCTTCGCAGGGGCCGGGAGAAGGAGCACGCCTGAGGCCCCTGGACGGATCAGCTCGAGGCGGACGAACCCGAAGAGCTAAAGAAAAGAGCCGGCGGCCCGAGGGTCGCCGGCTCTTGGCAAAGGTGAGGGCTGACGGAGTGCGTTACTGCCGTGCGTCCGTCTCCTCACGCGGGATCGGGTAGATGCTGGCCACTCCGGCTCTCGGGTTGTCTGGGTTGTCTATCGGAAGCTCGCCGAGCCGGTTGTAACGCCGCATGTCGAACCAGCGGTGGCCTTCCCACCAGAGCGAATACCGACGTTCGTAGAGCAATTGGTCGATCGCGTTGCCACTGGTCAGCGTGACCGGCTCCAAGCCGCCACTCATGTCCCGCACGACGTTGATATCGGACTGGGCGGCCACGAGGTTGCCGAGTTGGATGTTGGCCTCGGCCCGCATCAGCAGCAGCTCTTCGTTGCGGATGATCGAGACCGGGGTCGTGACCTGCGGATATATGTTGAATCCGACGTCACACCGCCGGTTGGCTGCGCTCCCGCCCGGGTCGGTCACGTAGCGGGGATCCGGCGGCCACGGTGAGGGGTTCGCCTCGTCCAGACAAATCCGCGCCTGGTACGCTCGGTTGCCGATCGGACGCGTCTTCAGGCTGAAACGGTCGTCCGGACTCCCGTCCGCCTTCAGCTCCACGTCCGCCTTGTAGCCTGGGTGCGCACGAAGGTTCGGGTCGTCCCCGAACTGGGCCATGCCGTTCGTGAGGTCACCCGCCTGCTGGGTGAAGGCGTGATAGACGCCCAGGCTCATCGGGGCCGCGTCGCTGATGAAGGATCCGTTCAGTGCCGTGAGCACGCCGTTCCAGTCCTCGCGGTACATGGCCACCCGGGCCCGGAGGGCTCGGTTGAACTGGAGAAAGCCGTCGGCCGTGCGGAAGAAGCCCACCTGGACGACGCCCGTGATCCCGTCGAATCCCGTCGAGAGATCGAAGGGCGCCGGCCCGTCGGCAGACGCCAGGTTTCCCGCCGCGTCATCCAGCAACCTGATGATCTCCGCCCACACCAGGTCCACGCTCACCTGCGGAGCCGGCTCCGTGAGGTTCTCGGTGACCGTGATCGGACAGCCGCAGTTGGTGTCGCGCAGCAGTGCTACCTGTATGAGGCCGGCGGCGGAGACCGTCTTTACAAACCCCTCCAACCAGTTGCGGTCGCTGTCGGAGAGCGGGGGGGTCGAGTTGGGGATCCCGCTGAGGATGATGTCCCCCACCCTCAGGTTCTCGTAGGGCTCCGCCCAGTGATTGCCGCCGAACGCGGGGCTGTCAGCGCTGAGCGCCTCGGAGAGCATCTCCGCCTCGAACCGCGGGTCCGCGATGTCCAGCGTGTAGGATTCGCGGCCCAGCAGCCCGAGATTCGCGTAAGTGTCGTTGCTGCCGGCTGCGACCCAGTCGCGCCAGGTGATCAGCAAGCCCGTCGCAGCCTGGTACAGACCGGCAGGCGTCGGGTTCTCGACGAGGTCCTGAAGGTCGGCGAAGTTGAAGTTCGGCGACGTCAGGTTCTTACAACTGGTCACACCACCCAGCAGAAGGCCGCCGGAGAGGACCAGGAAGCTTAGCTTTCGTATCATCGCTCTATGTCTCCTCGGAATAGGCCGATTATTTTCGCTTCGCGTCCGCATAGCGGGGCTAAAGGGTGATGTCGAAGCCGAGCCACACGCTCCGGCTCGGCGGGTACGGCGCCACCTCGATGCTCCGTCCGACGTTGGTGTTGCCGAAGTTGCTCACTTCGGGATCCAGCCCCTCGTACGGGGTGATCGTGAACAGGTTGCGCGCCGACAAGCGGAGGCGGATCTGCTGCGAGCTGAAGAAGGCGCTGGCCCACGCCGACGGCAGCGTCCAAGTGAGCGAGATGTCGCGGGCCTTGAAGAACGACGACCTGAACGTCCACGGAAAGCCGGCTACGAAGAACTCCTGAACGCGCTCCTCTCCGAAGCAATCCGGATGGCAGTCACGAACATCGCCGGGCTCCCGTCCCACTGCGACGAAGTCCTGGGAGGTCTGGCCGAGGTCCGCGAGCAGCAGGGTGAGGTTGGTCACCGACTGGCCGTAGCGCCACTCGAACATCGTGTAGAGGTTCAGGTTCTTGGCGATCGTGAAGTCGTTCACGAACGCCATGTTCCAGAGTGGCTCCGAGTCGCCGATCTGCCGCGCCCCTGTGATGCCGGTGCCCCCGAACTCTGGGCTCACCATGCAGGAGGTACCCTGCACCTCGTTTTGCGCATCGATCTCCGGGTTCCCGGTGCACGTGATGTCCGTGCCCACCATCTGGGTCAGGGACTCACCCTCCTGGATGAAGAAGCCGCCCAGGATCAAACCGAACCCGACATTATGCTCGAACGGAGGAAGTCCCTGGAGATCCACCACCTTGCTTCTGTTCATGAAGAAGGTGGTCCTCGACAGCCAGGTGAAGCCGCTCGAGACGAAGGGCGTATACCCGACCGTGGCCTCGAAACCCGTGTTCCGAAGGTGCGCACCGTTCGAAATCTGGTCCACGAAGCCGGTGGACAGCGCCAGGGTCCGCGACATGATGATGTTCTTGATCTCCTGGTTGTAGCCGGTCAGCTCCAACGTGAGGCGATCGTTCAGCCCCGTGATGTCGATCCCGGCCTCGAACTCGGTGACCCGCTCCGGAGAGAGGTCCACCGCTCCGGCCGTGCCCTCGCGCACGAGGCCGGCGTTGCCTTCGAGGTTCCTGTCGATCTGGAGGCTGGTGAACTTCTGGCATCCCTCGCGCAAGGCACAAAGAGGCTGATTGCCGGACTGGCCGTACGCGGCACGGAACTTCAGCTCGCTGAAGAAGTTCTCCGGATTGCTCCCGTCGAAGATCCGGTAGGAGAGGGCGCCCTTCGGGAAGATGAACAGCTCCTCGGTGTCTCCGTTGGCGCTGCTCTGGTCGAAGCGCACCATACCGGTGAGCAGGAGCCTGTCATCGAAGCCGATCCACTCCTCCTGGATGTAAAAGCCGAAGTCCTCCACCTTTGCGCGCTGCTCCTGGGTATTGACCTGCACGGCGGCGTCGGTCTTGTTCTTGCCCGCCGTCAGGTCCTGCCCGATGATCCGGTTGACCGTCACGTCGCGGAGCTCGTAGCCGAGCCCTACGGACGACGTGAGCGAGCTCCCCGAGAACTGGTGCGCCCAGACCGCGTTGGCGCCGGCGTTCAAGTTGAGACCGCGCGACGTGCCATCGAGCGCGGTGCCTGGCAGGCCGTCTGCGTCCTCCCAGAAGATCTCGGGCGGCGAGAAGATCCGGTTGTTCTGGCTGAAGTAGTCCACGCCGACGGGCGCGATGATCTGGAGGCGATCCTTCTCGTTGTTGATGAGGTCCAGGTCCATGTTCATCGAGCCGATGAGGCGCCATACCTCCTCATCGTTCTCCAGAAGCGTGGAGGTCTGAAGCGGGTTGCTCCCGTTCGCCGAGAACGCCAACGGCTCGAAGACGCCGGGCTCCACCTCGGTCGCCGCCATGTCGACGAAGCTCGGCACGAACGGCAGCACCATGTAGTAGCTGACGCTGGCGTTGTCGTTGTTCGTCAGCCCCCGGCGCGCGTTGGTGCGG
>JBDGZR010000133.1:0-8579 GCA_039588495.1 Gemmatimonadota bacterium
GAACCACTCGTAGGGCGCGAAGCTGATGACCTCCAGAGTCGCCGTCTCGCCATGACGTGCCTCCCAGCTCGGGTCCTTGGCGGACGGGAAAGAGATATAGACGCTGGGAAGGGGGGCATCCGGGTCCGCCTCGAACGCCCGCACGTTCCGGTCATGGTCGTAACCTGGGTATATCCAGCGGTTGGTGGCGCGCAGGCCGAGGCTCTCCGCCGTCTCGGCGAGCCCCACGTATAGGCATATGTGGCTGGTGGATGGCCGCAGTTCGGAGAGCTTCGCTTCCAGGCCGAGTCGCCGTCGCGTTGCCTCGTTCACCAGCGTGCCGAATGTGTTCGCCACGCCCGCGTCGCTCACGACCACGGGCGCGAGGATCTCCTGCCCGCTTTCCATGCGGACGCCGACGGCCCGTCCGTTCCTGACCAGCACCTCGGCGACCGCGGCGGCCACGAGCAGGGCGCCCCCCCCTGCCTCTATCGTCGGCAGGATGCTGGTGGCGATGCGGCCGGCACCCCCGACCGGGTACGCAGCGCCCTCGAGGTAATGGTTCACGACGACCGCGTGGATGCCGAAGCTCGATCGACCCGGCGGCAGTCCGTAGGTGCCCCACTGGCCGGCGAGGACGCCGATCAGCTTCGGATCCGCTGTAAGCTGCTTAAGGGCGGTGAGAGTCGTCTGGTCGGCGTGCTTGAGGAACTTCCGGCAGAGAAACGGCCGGGCGGCCGGGGCGATGAACGGCGGCAGAGCCTTGTGCTGAAAGAACTGCATCGCGGCGGCGTCGACCTCGTCGACCATCTCGACATAGCGGTTCAGCGCAGCCCGCTCCGAGGGGAAGTCCTCGGCCAGGCCGGCCACGAAGCGATCCCGGCCGGCCCATATGTCGTATTCGCGGTCGGGAAAGACTATGCGGTCGTAGTTCGCCGGCATCGGAGCCCACGCGAGGCTACCATCGCTGATGTCCGCGAGGAGGAGGTTCGGCAGCGTTCCTTCGGTCTGGAACTCTCCGACGTAGTGAACGCCCACGTCCCATTCGTAGCGTTTGCGCCGGAAGGTGTGGGTGAAGCCTCCCATGACGTAGTGCCGCTCCAGAACCAGAACCCTGCGGCCGGCGCGGGAGAGGAGAGCGGCAGCTGATAGGCCGCCCATGCCCGAGCCGATGACGATGGCGTCGAAACGACTCTCCGCCCGCTCGGGGCGGTAGACCTGCGGTTTGCGAGTCCGAGCCAATGGTGCCTGCCGGAGTGGGGAAGTCACGGCGACGTGCAGGCGTTACCCTCAACTTTAAGCCGACCCGCGCGCACCTAGCTGTCGGGAGGATCTGGACCCTTCCGGTGGGGGTTTTGCCCTTCCGCCCCAGCCGATCCCGGCGCACATTGCGCCATGCACACCGCCAACCGAACGCACGGCTTTACCGAGTCGGTCATCCGGGGGATGACCCGGCTGGCGCACGAGCACGATGCGATCAACCTCGCTCAGGGCTTCCCGAACTTCCCCGCGCCCGACGTTCTGAAGGCCGAGGCGGCACGCGCCATCCACGACGACGTCAACCAGTACGCGATCACCTGGGGCTCGCGTCGCCTGCGGCTCGCGCTGACCTGGAAGTACGCCGAGGCCTACGGGATGGAGGTGGACCCGGAGACCGATATCACCGTGACTTGCGGGGCGACCGAAGCGATGGCGGCGGTCCTGCTCGCGATCGTAGATCCCGGCGATGAGGTGATCGTTCCCGAGCCCTTTTACGAGAACTATGGTCCGGACACCATCATCTGTGCGGCCAAGCCGGTCTTCTGCCCGATCTGGCAGCCCCCCGATTGGGAGCTCGACCTGGACCGCCTGGAGAGGGCTTTCTCGGACCGAACACGGGCCTTGATCCTCAACACGCCCAACAACCCCACGGGTCGCGTCCTCTCGCGGACGGACCTGGAGGCGATCGCGGAGCTGTGCGCTCGGTACGACGCGTGGGCCGTGACGGACGAGGTGTACGAGCACATCCTCTACGAGGGTGAGCACGTGCCGATCGCCACCCTGCCGGGGATGCGCGGCCGGACGATCACGATCAGCGGAGCGTCGAAGACGTACAGCGTCACGGGCTGGCGGATCGGGACGATTATCGCCCCTCCGGATGTCACAGACGCCATCCGAAAGGTTCACGATTTCCTCACGGTGGGGGCGCCGGCTCCCCTCCAGGAAGGCGTGGCGGCGGCGATGGAGACGCTGGGTCCGGATTACTACACGGGCCTCGCCTCCGACTACCGCGCCCGGCGCGACGCACTGCACGGCCGCCTGGTCGAGACGGGCTTCCAGGCTGCGTCGCCCGATGGGGCCTACTACATCCTGGCTGACTTCTCGGAGATCAGCGACCTGCCGGACGACGAGTTCTCCTTCTGGCTCACGCGCGAGATCGGCGTCGCCCCCGTGCCCGGCTCCAGCTTCTACGATGACCCTGCGCACGGGCGCCACCTGATCCGGTTCGCCTTCCCCAAGACCCTGGACATGCTGGAGGAAGCCGGCACGAGGTTGGCTCGCGTGCGCGAACGGGCGATGCCGAGATGACGCCAGGGATGACGCCGAAAACTACGCCCGAGAATCCCGGAGCGGATTCGCCGTCCGGAAGCGAAGAGCGGACCGCCTCGATCGAGGCACGCTTCGCGAATCGGGTCCAGGTACGCCTCCCGGCGCGGCACAACCCGAAGCTCGCAGCGATCGTCGAGCGGGTGAACGAGAGCGACGAGCTGTACGCGCTGTGGATCGCGACCAACGTCAACGCGGTCGAGCGGTTGGGGATGTCCGATCACGGGCCCGTGCACGTGCAGATCGTGGCGAACTCGGCCCTGCGGCTCCTGCGGCTTCTGGTCGATGCCGAGGTCGTCCCGAGCGTCGTGGCCGACTACGACCTGGAGCAAGCGGACGCCGAGGTCGTCGTCTGCCTGGCGGCCCTCCTGCACGACGTGGGGATGTCGATTCATCGCGACGGGCACGAGGGGTACTCGCTGTTCATCGCCCGGCCGATCCTGCGGGACCTGTTGTCGCTCGCCTACGAGGGGCCGGCCATCGAGATCCTGATCGCCGAGGTGGAGCACGCGATCATCGCGCACCGGTCGGGCGGACGGCCGCTGACGGTGGAGGCCGGCGTGCTGAGGATCGCCGACGCGCTAGATATGGCCCACGGCCGGTCGCGAATTCCGTTCAGGGCTGGATCCGTGAGCATCCACGCGGTGTCCGCGGCGGCGGTGGAGGGCGTGCACATCGAGCGGGGCGAAGAGGTGCCGGTGACGATCCGGGTCGATATGACCAACTCCGCCGGCGTGTTCCAGGTCGACCAGCTCCTGCGCGAGAAGCTCCGCGGCTCAGGGCTCGAAGAGCACATCGAGGTCGAAGCGCATATCGAAGGTGAGACGGAGAAACGTCTGGTCGAGCGGTTTCGTCTTTAGTACGGGTACTTTCGGGACCAGTGGCGGGACTCACCGCCGGAGCCAGGGGCTTCGAGCCATGATCCACCGAACGCCAACGCTGAAAGCCGCTGCACTGACCGCCGTCTGCTGCGGAGTCCTGCTCTCCGGCTGCGCGCGCCAGGCCGTCGTCGGGTCGCCCGGCGCGCCGGGCGGCGATGCCTCGGAGTCTACGCTGCGCGCCGATCTGGACGCGCTTCAAGTGGCCGAGCAGGCCTTCTTTGCGGAGAACGGACGCTATACGAATCAGCTCGGCGAGCTGGAGTTCTGGCCCAGCCCGGGCGTCGAGGTCAGCATCGTTCAGGGGGATCGCCGCGGCTATTCGGCCATCGCGGCGACGGGTGATTCGGAGTGCGCTGTGTTCGGGGGGGAGGCGCGTCCGCCGAGGAGCTACGTCACCCAGCCGGGGTTGGTGGGCTGTAGGCCATGACTCACTTGGCCGCGGGAATCCTCAGCTGCGGGTCGTCGCCCGTCGCTTCCTGCGCTTCCGACGACGCTCCGCCGCCTTCATCTTGCGGCGCCTGGCCTCGCTGGGCTTCTCGTAGAACCGGTTCTTCTTGATGTCACGGAAGATCCCGGCGCGCTGAACCTTCCGCCGGAACTTCTTCAGTGCGCGATCGAGCTCTTCGCCCTCGTCCAGACGATACTCCAAGCTGCCTCCCTTCGGTTATGCGACGTTGAACAGGCGGCCGAGCTTCTCACGGAGCTGTGAGGCCAGACTCTGCGCATCTCCGTCCGCGCCGTCCGCAGGGACGGCGGGGATGTCGGTCGCGTCCCGAGGTGAGACACGGTGGGCTTTCGGCCCCCGGTCTCCGATCATCACCTCGAAGTCGACGGGCTCGCCCTCCTTCAGGGACCGGAATCCGTCGCCGATGATATCCGTGTAGTGTACGAAGACGTCCTCGCCGTTACTCCGCGTGATGAAGCCGTAGCCTTTTTCGTTTGAGAACCACTTTACGCTGCCCGTCTCCCGCGCCATGAAACCATCTCCTTCTGAGACACCGGAACAAACACGGTGCGCTAATTCCCCCAAAGTCCCCCAAAGATCGACAAATACAGAATTACGGGGCCACAAACCTATCTCGGGAACCCGGCCATAACAACCACCGCACAGGCTGGTGACGACCGGCATATACACGCGATGCCCGCTTACGTTCTTCGATAATTTGCTGGTTAAGACGGGGCGTCGTATGTTGGCAACCCTGCTCACCGTTCGCGTGCGGTGCCGGACCGGCGAAGCAAGCTGGAATGGAGGTTGGACATGCCGGAACTTCTGTCCATCAAACCGGACGGTCTCTTCGAGTTGGCTGGAAAGGCGTATCAGATCCCCGCCGAGTTTTCAGCCAGGGAAGTCTACAGTTACCGACGACTGCTCGAGCCGATACCCGATGTCCCCGGCGGTACCAGCCTGAGCGATGAGCAACGATCCCGACAGCGGGCCTATCTTCTCCGGCGTGCGGCCGTATGCGTGATTCCGGGCCTCCAGATGCGAGCGCTCGAGCCACTGCCAATGCCGAGCCTGCGGACGATCCACCAGTGGATCTCCGAGCACCGACCGGAACTCTCCTCGGCGTATCAACAACTGATCGCCTGACGGGTAGGACCCCCCGGAAAACGCGTCACCCCTTCAGCTGCCTGCGCGTCGGGTGCTGAGGGGGTGCCTTGCAATCCCCCTGCGACGATAACGCTCGGGAAGGGACGATCCGTCCGCCCTCGGGCGGATCGCGGTCCTCGAGCCTATTCTGAGGAGAGATGGGAGCACAGCTGAGACGAGCCAAGATCCTGAGCACGGTGGGTCCCGCCAGCGGCGACCCTGACACCCTTCGCGCCCTAGTGGAGGCCGGCTCCGACGCGATCCGGATCAACTTCGCCCACGCGAGCCACGAGCAGGCTGCCCCCATCATCGCCCAGCTGCGGGACCTGGCCCGGGAACTGGGACGCGCCATCGCGGTTCACTGCGACCTTCAGGGTCCGCGCGTCAGGGTCGGAGCCCTGTCGCAGCCGATCGTGGTCGTGAAGGGCCAGCGCTATCGCTTCGTGCCGGAGGACCCGGCCGAGGCGGGCGACCCGGCGGGTGTCGCGACGGCCATCCCGATGACGTACGCGGGTCTCGCACGCAGCCTGAGCGAAGGCAACCGGATTCTCCTCGACGACGGCCGCATCGGCTTCGAGGTCGAGAGCGTGCAGGGCTCCGAGCTGGAGGTCGTCGCGCTGACCGACGGAGAGGTGAAGACGCACAAAGGGATGAACCTCCCCGGCGTAGCCCTGGACGCCGCTTTCGTGACCGACAAGGATCGTCGCGACCTCGAGTTCGCCCGATCCAAGCACGTCGACTATGTGGGGCTCAGCTTCGTTCAGCGCGCAGGCAACCTGGAGGAGGCCCGGGAGGAGGTCGGAGGCGAGGCACTGATCATCGCCAAGATCGAGAAGGACCAGGCGCTCGAGGAGCTGGAGGAGATCATCAGGCTCAGCGACGGCGTGATGGTGGCCCGGGGAGACCTCGGCGTCGAGCTGCCGTTCGAGGATGTGCCGATGGTGCAGAAGCAGATCATCGGGCTGGGGCAGGAACTGGCCCGCCCCGTAATCACGGCGACCCAGATGCTCGAGTCGATGACGCAGCAGCCCCGGCCCACCAGGGCCGAGGTGTCAGATGTCGCCAACGCGCTGCTGGACGGCACCGATGCCGTCATGCTCTCCGCGGAGACGGCGGTCGGCAAGTACCCGGTCGAGTCCGTACAGGCCATGGATCGTATCGTCCGCCGCATCGAGAACCAGACGACGCCACGGCCCCGGAGCCGCCGCGTCGAGACCGAGCGGTCTCAAGTCCAGCAGTCCAGCTCCGCCGCGATCTCGGCTGCGGCGGTGGAGGCGGTGGAGCGCCTGGACGCCAGCTGCATCGTAACGCTCACGCGAAGCGGGTTTACCGCCAGAGTCATCGCGTCCCAGCGGCCTCCGGTGCCGATCCTGGCCGTGACCGATCAGTGGCGAACCTACAACCAGCTGTCTCTCGTGTGGGGCGTGCACCCGATCATGCACCGCGGAGAGGTGTCGTACGACGATATGCGCGATGCCGCCCGGGAGGAGATCAAGCGGCTCGAGCTCGCCGGTACGCGGGACCGTTTCGTGGTCACGGCCGGGGTCCCCTTCCACGTTCCCGGAACGACCAACATGATGCGGATCGAGCGGCTGTGAATCGTTCCGATCGCTCCGGCATGAGTCGGTACGGGCCGTGAAGCTCACCTTCCTCGGAACCGGGACTTCCTTCGGTATCCCCGTCGTGGGCTGCTCATGCCAGGTGTGCACGTCGGACGACGCGAGGAACCGGCGCGGACGGCACGGTCTGATGGTCGAGCAGGATGGTCGGCGTCTGCTCGTGGACACACCGCCCGAGTTGAGGCTCCAGCTGCTGGCGGCAGGAGTGGACAGCCTCGACGCGGTCTACGTGACCCACCCGCACGCCGATCACCTCCACGGGATGGATGATCTGAGGATCTTCTCGCTTCGATCGGGATCGCCGCTGCCGGTCCACGTGGCGGAAGAGCACGAGGACGAGCTGCGAAGCAGGTTCTCGTACATCTGGGATCCCGTAGCCCAGGCACAGCCCGGCGTGGCGGCTCCCGACCTGGACCTGCAGACTTTCATGGATCGCCAGCGGATCGAGGTCGCCGGCTTCTCGCTGCTGCCCATCGCGTGTCCGCACGGCTACTATCGCAGCTACGGCTTCCGAGTGGGCGACGTCGCATGCATCGTGGACACCAAGGAGATCCCCGACGACGCCGTGAGCTCGCTGAGCGGGCTCGAGGTGCTGATCCTCGGGGCGCTCTGGTACGGAAACCCGCATCCCACGCACCTCAACGTCGAAGAGGCCATCGACGTGGCCGAACAGCTGGGTGCCGCCCGCACCTACCTGACCCATCTGACGCATCGATTGGAGCACGCCGATCTGGAGCGGCGGCTGCCGAGCGACGTCTTCCCGGCCTGCGACGGACTGGTCGTCGAGTGCTAGATCAGCAGAGGATCCGAAACTTCTCGATCATCGCGCACATCGACCACGGCAAGTCGACGCTGGCCGATCGGCTCCTCGAGGTCACCGGGGCCGTGGAGCCGCGCAAGATGAAGGCGCAGGTGCTCGATTCGATGGAGCTCGAGCGGGAACGTGGGATCACGATCAAGCTTAACGCGATTCGCATGCGCTACGAGCTCGGCGGAGAGGTGTACCAGCTCAACCTGATCGACACCCCGGGCCACGTGGATTTCACCTACGAGGTGAGCCGAAGCCTCGCCGCCTGCGAAGGCGCCCTGCTGGTCGTCGATGCGAGCCAGGGCATCGAGGCGCAAACCCTCTCCAACCTGTACCTGGCGTTGGACGCGGGCCTCGAGATCATCCCGGTGATCAACAAGATCGACCTCCCATCGGCGGATCCGGAGACCATCGGCGCCGAGATCTGCGACCTGCTGGGGGTCTCACCGGCCGACGTGATCGCGGTGTCTGCGAAGCTCGGCCAGGGCATCGACGATCTCCTGGATGCGATCGTGAGCCGCGTCCCCCGGCCCTCCGGAGATCCGGAGGCGCCCCTACGGGCTCTCATCTTCGACTCGCAGTACGACAAGTACCGAGGTGCCGTCCCCCTCATTCGCGTCGTCGACGGCTCCGTCCGGGCGGGGATGCGCATCCGATTCGGCGCGCGGGACTCCACGTACGACGTGGATGAAGTCGGCTACATGCAGCTCGCCTTCCGTCCCGTGGAGCAGCTGTACGCCGGCGAGGTGGGCTACCTCACCGCCCAGATCAAGCGAGTGGCGGACACGAGCGTGGGTGACACGATCTTCGATGGCCGGCTCGGCACCGCGGAGATGCTGCCCGGATACCAGGAGGTCAAGCCGATGGTGTTCGCGGGGGTTTATCCGAGCGACTCGGACGACTTCGAGGTTCTGCGCGACGCGCTCGAGAAGCTCCAGATGAACGATGCGAGCCTGCAATACGAGCCGGAGACCTCCACCGCGCTCGGGTTCGGCTTCCGCTGCGGGTTCCTCGGCCTCCTCCACATGGAGATCGTGCAGGAGCGCCTCGAGCGGGAGTTCGATCTGGATCTCGTGACGACGATTCCGAACGTCGGATATCGCGTCACGACGACG
>JBDGZR010000134.1:0-8556 GCA_039588495.1 Gemmatimonadota bacterium
GAATGAAAGCGGCGAAGGTGAAGAGCAGCAGCGACGTACCGAGGTGCGGCTCTCGTCCCGGCTCGAGCAGCGCCAAACCAGTGTAGAGCAGCACGACGTTGAACGCCGTGACCCACATGGCGAGGCCCAGAAGCCACTTGCTGCTCAGACGGCCGAAGAGCACGACGAGGAGCCCTGCGGCATACGTGAGGCCGTGCAGGAGCCAGAGCTCTGTTCGCCAGGCCTCGATCGGCGAGACGAAGGGCCGGTAGGGCACCGCGAAGTTGTCGACCACGAAAAGCAGGAGACTGGCCGCCGTGCCTATCGCCAACAGCAGGCGCACGCGGCTCCAGATCAGCCCATGCATCTCCTCCTCGAAGGAGCTGCCGGTGCTGACCCATTCGAGCGCTTTTCCGATGGCGGGTAGAGTGCTCATTCCTCAGACCGGGCTTCTAAAGGCCGTCTCGACGCACAGAATACTCCTGATTACTCCTAAATGTTAACACCTGAGGGTTCCCGCTGGTTCGCCGATGCGCTCTCAGGCCGGTCGTCGGCCGCCCTCCGGCTGGTTCGTCGATGCGCCCACGCGCCGGTAGATTCGTCGGATTCCGCTCCGCCGGGGCACGGTGGGGCGGCACGCGTGTAAGGCTCGTCAAGGCGCATAGTAGAGGAGTCGGCGCCGGGAGCGAAAGTTGGCCAGAACCCGGGGGTTAATGACGTGATAGGCTTCAGCGAGTCCGCCAGAGACCGGATCAGGGAGTTCATCGAGGAGGAGGGCGACGACGACCTCGCCGTGCGCATCGAGGTTCTGAGCTCCAGCCCCCTGGCGCCCGAGTACGATATGGCGCTGGTCGGGAGAGACGAGCTGGAGCCCGATGACCGACTGTTCGAGGCGGATGGGCTCAGCGTCGCCATCGACGCGAAGAGCGCCTCGCTCCTCGAGGGAACGCGGGTCGAGTGGATCGAAGGCGTCCAGGGCAGCGGGTTCAAGTTCGAGAATCCGAACCTGAAGCCGATCGGCTCCGAGCCCGTCACGGGGCCGCTGACGGACCGCGTGAAGCAGGTGATCGAGGAGCGAATCAACCCCGGAATCGCCATGCACGGCGGTAACGTGACGCTGGTCGAGGTGCGGGACGACGTCGCCTACCTGGAGATGAGCGGCGGCTGTCAGGGATGCGGGATGGCCGCCGTCACCCTCAAGCAGGGCATTGAGCGCATGTTGACGGAAGAGGTACCGGAGATCCAGGGCGTGGTCGACGTCACCGACCATTCGTCGGGCGCCAACCCCTATTATTAGTAGCCGTTAGCCCGCTTTAGCTCATCCTGTCTCCATTGAGGCAGCGGACGCCCCCATCCGGTTTGCAGAGGCAGTCGCGGAGCTGAAGCCCGGCTGCCGGCCCCACGGCGATCGCCGCCTCCACCAGATCGGCCAAGACGCCGGCCAGGCGATCGTCGTCGTGCGGGACCGGAACGCGGTGGAACTCCAGGCCCGCCTCCTCGGCGACCTCCCTCAGATCCACGTCCAGCTCCGACAGCGTCTCGGACTGCTCGTGCACGAAGCTGATCGGGTCGACGACGATCCGGCGCGCCTCGCCCGCGGCCTCCCTGACCACATCGTCGATCTCGGGCTGAGTCCACTCGATGCCACGATTGCTGTGGTTCTGATACCCTAGCAGGTAGTCCTCCACGCCCACGGCGTCGGCCACCCAGCGGCAGCACTCCTCCGCGTATCGGTCGTACCGGCTTCCGGCCTTCAGGTACTTGACCGGCGTCCCGTGCACGGCGAAGACGAGCCGGGTATCCGCGTCCGCGAGATCGACCCCCGCGCTCTCCGCGCAGCGCAGAATCGCGTCTTTACGGATCTCGAGGTAGGCTGGGTGCGGATGCCAGCCGCTGATCTGCGCGAGCGGCACCTGCCAGCCGCACTCGTCCAGGGCGCGCTCCAGGCCGGCCAGCGCGGCCACCGTCGTCGAGTGGCCGCAGAGCGGATATACGGGGAGTCCGACCAGCCTCTCCGCGCCTGCCGCGCGCGCAGCCTCGACCGCCTCGGATATCGTCGGCCGGGTGAACTGCATGCCGAGGAAGACCTCGGCCTCCACGCCGCGCGAGGCGAGCTCGGCCGCAAGCGCTCGCGCCTCGGCACGGCACTGCGCGTCGAGAGGCGAGCCGCCGATCTCCCCGTACTCCTCGACGAGGCCGGGGGCGCGCCGCACCGCGAGCTCGTGCACTCGCTGCTGGATCTCCTCTTCCGACATCCCCGGCTCGAGGCTCGAGTTGGAGGCGAAGATACGCTCCAGGAAGGGAACGACCTCCTCCAGGCTGGCCGTTTCGGGTTCCCCGAAGTTGAGCAGGATGACGCCGGTCACCCGGCGGCTCCATCGGCGTTGTACTCGTGCACGGCCCGTACGACCGCCGCGATCACCTCCGGGTCGGTCTCCGGGTGGAGTCCGTGGCCGAGATTGAAGATGTGTCCCGGCCGGCCGGCCACGCGCCGGAGGATCTCCCGCGAGCGCTCGACGGCGATATCGGCGCCAGCCAACAGGAGAGTGGGGTCGAGGTTGCCCTGGATCGCCCGGTCCAGGCCGATCCTCTCCCAGGCCTCGTCGATCGGGATCCGCCAGTCGACTCCGACCGCATCGCCGCCGGCGGCGGCATACAGGGAGAGGTGGCGCGGGTTGCCGGTCGCGAAGTGGATCGACGGGACACCGGCCTGCTCGAGGCGCTCGAGAATCGTCCGGGAGTGCGGAAGCACATGCCGCTCGTAGTCCTCGGTGGAGAGAGAGCCCGCCCACGAGTCGAACACCTGGACGGCACCCGCCCCGGCCTCGTGCTGCGCGACGGCGAACTCGGCCACGAGCCGCGCCCAGAAATCGGCCAGCTCCCGCCATGCGTCGGGCTCCGTCCAGATGAAGCGCTTCATCTGGTCCAGACGGTGGGCGCGTGTGCCCTCGAACAGATACGAGCACAGCGTGAACGGCGCACCGACGAATCCGATCACCGGAACGGGCAGACGCTCCTCGAGGAGCGTGACCGCCTCGAGCACGAAGGAGAGCGTCTCTCGAGGGTCGGAGGGCCGCAGCCGCTCGATGTCGGCCGGCAGGCTCAGGGGCGGATCCACGACCGGACCGATCGTGGGCTGGATCTCGAACTCGAGTCCCGCCGCAATGAACGGCGTGGCCAGGTCGGTGAACAGGACGGCGGCGTCGACCGGGTAGTACTCGAGCGGCAGCGCCGTCACCTCGGCGGCGGCCTCCGGGTCGTAGACGATATCGAGGAAGCTCCGCCGAGCCCGTATCTCCCGATAGCGTGGCAGCGACCGCCCGGCCTGCCGCATGAACCAGACGGGCGTCCGGTCGACGGGTTGGCGCCGCAGGGCGCGCAGAAGGCGGTCGTTGAATTCTGGTCGGCTCATAGGGCCGAGAACTCTACGGCGCCCTCCGGTTCCTCGCCAGCGGCGGGCGGCGAGATCCGCCGGCGGACTGAGCGGTTCGCCACCCGTCCGCGTGAGATCTATCATCGAGTGACGCTGGAGAGACCATCGGGCAACCCCGCAAGCGAGCGGCGATCCCCGAGCGGGCGTTGCGAACAACGCGAACGAGGGAGGAATAGGATGAGCGAGAACGGATCCGACGTCGTGATCACGGCCCTGGAGAACGGGCCCTATCTGGTGACGGGCGCGGCCCGCGTCAACGATCCCGATGGGGGCGCCTGGGACACGGAAGGGCGCGCCACGATCGCGCTGTGCCGGTGCGGCGGGTCGAAGAACAAGCCGTTCTGCGACGGCACGCATTCGGCGCTCGGCTTCGCCGCGGCGGAGCGGGCGGTAGAGGAAGGACCGTAGCAAAGCCCCGGCTCGATCTCCGAGAATCGTGTCTCCTCTGATCAAAGCCCTCGCCCTCGCCGGAGGCCTGCTCATCGTCGTCTCCTGCTTGGCCCTTCTGTTTGCCCGCTGGGGCGCCATGTCCCGCCTTGGAAGAACCTTGGCCATCGCCGGCGGCGAGATCGCTGCCATCTTCTGCTTGCTCGTTCTGTCTGCCCACGTGAGGGGCTACGAGGTGGCGAGTACCGTGGAGCAGGACCCGAGCTTGCCGCATTTCACGGTCGGTGGGGTCGTGCTCCATGGAGAGACGTTTGGCTCGCCCGAGGATCCCACCGTGATCGCCGTTCACGGCGGGCCCGGATTGGACTATCGAAACCTGCTGCCGCTCAAGGCGCTCAGCGACGAGTTCTTCGTCGTGCTGTATGATCAGCGTGGGACCGGCTTGTCTCCTCGGGTCGATGACGATGAGCTCACTCTCGATTCCTACCTTGCCGACCTCGACGCCCTGGTGGAGCGCTACAGCGCCGGACGGAAGGTGAGCCTGATCGGTCATTCCTGGGGTGGGATGCTCGTGTCGAGCTACCTGGGTCTCCACTCCGAGAAGGTGGGGCGCGTCGTCCTTGCCGCGCCGGGACCGCTCGACGACGAGATGGCCGCCGGCTTCGACTCCAAATCCGATATCCGCGTGAGGTACCTCCTGCACGTGGCCGGATCATGGCTTCTCTCACCATTGGCCTCGGGGCCGGACCCCCACGCCTCGGCCGACTGGTTTCAGTACCAGATGCTTGGCGCCTTCGAAGGCGACGACAGCCTGTTCGACGGCCACTTCTGCAACCGTGAACCTCCGCGGCTGGCGCATTGGAGGCCGGGTCGCCGAGCCTGGATTGCCCTGCGCAAATCGTACTTCAGCGGGCGAGAGCCCCGGGCTGGCTTGGTGGAACGCGTGGAGGACGTTCGGCAGGAGGTTTTGTTCATCGCCGGTGCCTGTGACCTGATTTTCGGCCCCGAGTTCCAGCGCGCGCAGATGGTGCTCTTTCCCAAGGCGAGCCTGGTGGTCATCGATGGAGTCGGGCACGAGATGTTCGCGGAGAACCCGGTCGCGTCCATCGCGCCGGTCCGAGCGTACCTGCGCATGCCCTAGCTTTCGCCCTCGCCGGAGCCAGGCCGGAGGCGCCGGGACGACGGGTAGGGGAAGAAGTCCATGATCTCGCCGGCATGCTGGCGCCTCTGCATGTCCTCCCAGAACTCGACCTCGAACACCTCGCCGTGCGCCGCACGGAAGATCGAGAGGAGCTCGGGCCCGAGACCCAGGAAGCGCGGAAACTCCTCCGGGAAGACGTCGTCCTCGCCCACACCGAACCAGCCCTCGGCCGCCAGCTCGTCATCCAGGTGGGCGGCCTCCGGGATCTTCCGGAAGTGGCAGTCGGTCACGAGGCAGAGCTCGTCGTAATCGTAGAAGATCACGCGGCCGTGCCGCGTGACGCCGAAGTTCTTGAGCAGGAAGTCGCCCGGGAAGACGTTGGCCGCGGCCAGATCCTTGATCGCCTGCCCGTAGTCGAGCACGGCATCCCGTGCCGACTCGGGATCGGCCCGCCGCAGGTAGACATCCAGCGGCGTCATCAGCCGCTCGGTGTACAGGTGGTCGATCGCGACCGAGCCGTCGGTCTCGCGAACGGTTCGCTCCGCTTCCTCCTCGAGCTCGCGCAGGACCTCCTCCGCAAACCGGACGGCCGGGAACTCCAGCCCCTCGAACTCCTGGGCGTCGACCAGTCGCCCCACCCGGTCTCGGAGAAAGACTAGCCGGTAGCGCTCCCGCACGGCCCGGCGCGTCGTGCGCTTGGGGGCCGAGATACGGTCGCGGATGATCTTGAAGACGACGTTGAGGGATGGGAGGGCGAAGACGATCATGACCATCCCCCTGGCTCCCTCCGCGGGCTCGAACCGCGCGCCGGGCCACTTGAGGTGCTCGCTGAGCGTGCGGTAGAGCTCCGTCTTCCCGTGGCGATTGTAACCGATCGAGGTATAGAGCTCGTCGCGTCGCTTGTGCGGCACGATGGAGCCGATGAACTCGACCACCCCGCGCGGCCAGCCGATCTCCGCGTGGAAGTAAGAGCGGGAGAAGCCGAAGACGCCGCTCACGTCGTTCGAGGCGGTGAGAAGCGCGTCGACGGTGATGCCCTCCTCCCCGTGGCGGAGCGCCAGCACGAAGGGCCGGATCTCCTTGCCGACCCTCCAGCGGCCGACCAGGTACGCGCCCTTGTTCCGGAAGAACGGCTCCGGGATCACCTCCAGCCGTGGGATGAAGTCGCCGGGCTCTCCGCCCTCGGACGCCGCAGGCAAGAGCTGCCTCCGCGCAGCGGCGGAGACGAGCTCCGCCTCCCGCTCGAGGTCCGCGAAGCGCGCCTTGAAGCCCACGTCTCGAAGGATCTTCTCCACCAGGGCAGGCGGGATGTCCAGGGTCTGGAAGGCGTGGAGGGAAAGGCCCTCCACCGGAGCGGCGCCGCGCTCGTCCATCTCGGGGCCCAGAAACTCGATCTCCGGCCGGACGCCGACGGTCGTGAAGGTCCGTCGGGTCACCGAGTTGAAGAACGTGCGCGCGATCTCCGCGTCCCGGCGGTCGGCTGAGAGGATTCGATACTCCTCGCGGATCCCGGCCCAGAGCTCGGCGTCGAGGGCCCGCTCGCCGAGTCGGACCCGGCTTCCCTCTACCGCGCGTGCCGAGTGCATGTTGTAGAGCATCAGCCGGCGCGAGGAGTCGCGCTGCATCCCGCGCCAATCGCGCGTCTCGAAGCGCCCCCTGGCCCGGCGCGAGACGGCCCTGAAGTGGCGGTGGTAGCGAGCGAAAGCCTCGAGAATGAGGGCGGCCACCTCTCTCGAAAGCTCGGCGTCGGATCTCATCCCGGCGCTCGTCCGCTCGCGGCGGGCCCGGTCGATTGTAAACCGGCGTGCACCACGCTAATCTGACTCCCCAGCCATGAGGCCGGACAACGAGAAACGAGAGCGATATACGATGGCCGAAACAACCATGCTTCCCGAATACGAGTTCCTGACGCCGCCCTCCGAGGGCGAGACGATCACGCTGGAAGATGGAGTGCTGCGCGTCCCCGACCAACCGGTGATCCCCTTCATCGAGGGCGATGGGATCGGGCCCGACATCTGGAGCGCCGCCCAGTACGTGTTTGACGGAGCCGTCCGTCACGCCTACGGCGGCGATCGCGGGGTCGTGTGGTTCGAGGTGCTGGCGGGCGAGAAGGCCAACAACACCGCCGGCAGCTGGCTGCCCGACGACACGCTGACGGCGATCGATCACCACCTGGTGGCCATCAAGGGACCGCTCACGACCCCGGTGGGCGGCGGCTTCCGCTCCCTCAACGTGACCCTGCGCCAGCGGCTCGACCTCTTCGCCTGCGTGCGGCCGGTCCGGTACTTCCAGGGGGTACCGTCACCGGTGAGGACGCCGGAGAAGATGGACATGGTCGTCTTCCGTGAGAACACGGAGGACATCTACGCGGGGATCGAGTACCGGGCGATGACCGAGGATGCCCGGCGGGTGATCGAGTTCCTCCAGGAGGAGATGGGAGCCACGTCGATCCGCTTCCCCGGGACCAGCGCCATCGGCATCAAGCCGATCTCCGAGGAGGGCTCCAAGCGTCTCATTCGGGCCGCGATCCAGCATGCCATCGACCGCGGGTACGCCACCGTGACGCTCGTGCACAAGGGCAACATCATGAAGTTCACGGAGGGTGCCTTCCGCGACTGGGGGTACGAGGTCGCCCGCGACGAGTTCGGAGCCGAGCCGTGGGAGGGCGGTCCGTGGATGAAGCTGCCGAACGGGATCGTCATCAAGGACGTGATCGCCGACGCCTTCCTGCAGCAGATCCTCACGCGACCGGCCGAGTACGACGTCATCGCCACCATGAACCTGAACGGCGACTACATCTCGGATGCCATGGCCGCGCAGGTCGGTGGGATCGGCATCGCCCCGGGGGCGAACATCAACTTCGAGACCGGCCACGCCCTGTTCGAGGCGACGCATGGGACCGCTCCCAAGTACAGTGGCCAGGACAAGGTCAATCCCAGCTCGCTCATCCTCTCGGGCGAGATGATGTTGCGGTACCTGGGCTGGGACGAGGCGGCGGACCTCGTTATCCAGGGCCTCGAGAGGACGATGGGTCAGAAACGGGTCACCTATGACCTCGAGCGGCTCATGGAGGGCGCGACGCTCGTGAAGACGAGCGAGTTCGGGAGGGCGATCGTCGAGAACATGGAGGGCTAGGGTCTCTTTCGGCGGTCGGGCAGGCAGGCTCAGCTGAGCGACGGGACCGCCCGCCGAGTTAGCGAGCCGGGAGCTTGATCGCCGATCCGGTCGCCCTGGCGGCCCTCATCGCCGCCGCCACGGCCCTCGCCTTCTGGCTGGAGGGCCGCTACCGTTGGGCACGCAACGTGGGGGCGGCGCTCATCGCCATCCTCCTCGGAGCCGCGCTCTCGAACCTCGGCCTCGTCCCCGTCGGCTCGCCCGTCTACGAGGGGATCTTCGGTCCCGTCACTTCACTCGCGATCGCGTGGCTCCTGATCTCGGTGCGCCTCGACGACCTCCGCGAGGCGGGTCCGACCATGCTCGCCGCCTTCCTGATCGGCGTGGCTGGCACGGCGATCGGCGCCCTGGTAGGCGCCACGGTTCTGGCCGGGGCGTTCGGCGACGAGGCGTGGAAGCTGGCCGGCGTGACGACCGGCACGTACTCGGGCGGGAGCCTCAA
>JBDGZR010000135.1:0-12472 GCA_039588495.1 Gemmatimonadota bacterium
CTCAATACTCTCACGGAGCCGGGTGAGCGTGCAAGCTGGGTCCGGAGGACCTGCAACACGTTCTGGGTTTCGTTGAGTTGAGGGAAGACCCGAGCCTGCTCGTCGGTCTCGAGTCGCCCGACGATGCCGCGGTGTATCGCCTGGGAGACGATCAGGCGATCGTCGCGAGCCTGGACTTCTTCACGCCGGTCGTGGATGAGCCGGAGGACTTCGGGGCAATCGCGGCGGCGAATGCCTTGAGCGACCTCTACGCCATGCGGGCCCGCCCGCTCTTCGCGCTCAACGTGCTGGCGGTGCAGCTCGACCAGCTGGGTGCCGAGATCGTCGGCGCGATTCTCAGGGGGGCGGCCGAGACCTGCGCCGAGGCGGGGATCTCGGTGGCGGGCGGCCACTCGATCGACGATCCGGAGCCGAAGTTCGGCATGGTGGCCCTCGGGCTCGTGGATCCGGAGCTGCTGTGGCGGAAGAGCGGAGCGCGCCCTGGCGACGCGATCCTTCTCGGCAAGGCCCTGGGGACCGGGGTCGTATCGACCGGCTTGAAGCAGGGAGTTGCGAGCGAAGGGGATGTAGCGGCGGCCGTTCGCTCGATGCGTCAGCTCAACCGGGAGGCGGCGGAGATCTTGAGCCGCTACGCCGTCCACGCGGCGACGGACGTGACCGGCTACGGACTCCTCGGCCACCTGGCCGAAGTCTGCCGGGCGTCGGGCGTGGCCGCCCGGATCCGTGCCGCCGCACCGTCTCTGCTGCCGGGAGCGCTCGAGCTGGCCGGCGAGGGCGTTCGGCCCGGAGGTACGGACCGCAACCGGCAGTCGGTCGAGGAGTGCGTGACCTGGGGAGAGGGCGTCGAAGAGCCGCTTCGAGTGCTCCTCTCCGATGCGCAGACGTCGGGAGGGCTGCTGGCCTTCCTGCCGCCGGAGGAGGCGGAGGTGGCGGCCGAGAGCCTCGGGGAGGCCGGCTACGCGGCGAGCATGGTCGGGGTGATCGAAGCTGGTGAGCCCCACATCCATGTGGAAGAATAGGCGAGGTATAGGCGAGGTATAGGCCGAAAGGAGAGGCACGCTGGCTGACGCACACGACTTTCAGAACCTGACGGTGATCGACCACCCGCTCCTGAAGCACAAGGTGTCCCTTCTGCGGGACGTCAACACGCAGAAGAAGGAGTTTCAGGAGCTGGTCGACGAGATCGCGATGCTCATGGCCTACGAGGTGACGGCGGGTCTGAAGACCGAGGAATACGAGGTCGAGACGCCGCTCGAGTACACGAAAGGCCACCGGGTGCGCGGCCGAAGGATCACGCTCGTGCCGATCCTGCGGGCCGGGCTGGGGATGGTCGATGGCGTCATGCGCCTCCTCCCGACGATGCGGGTCGGCCACATCGGCCTCTACCGGCACCACGACACACTCGAGCCGGTGGACTACTACTTCAAGATCCCGCCGCACCCGGAGGAGCGGAGCTTCATTGTCACCGATCCGATGCTGGCCACCGGCGGATCGGCGAGCGCGGCCATCTCCTTTCTCAAGGAGAGCGGCGCCGGCGAGATCCAGCTGATGTGCATCGTCGCGGCGCCGGAGGGCGTACAGCGGCTGCTGGACGATCATCCAGACGTGCCGGTCTTCACGGCCACGCTGGACCGGGCGCTGAACGAGCACGGGTACATCCTGCCGGGGCTCGGCGACGCCGGGGATCGGCTGTACGGCACGCTGTAGCGCGGGACGGGATCCTGGGGAGCGGCCGCGGGGTTCCCTCCAGCTCGCTTCCGGCGCCTGTCTTCGGAGCCTCCTCGGGAGTCTCTTCAGGGCGCCTCGAGGCTCGCTCCGGGAATCCCCGCGGCCGCTTGGGATCCCGCCAGGCGCTCAGACGGCCGACAGTCTCAGGGCGGTGGGTGCGCGGGCTGGCTCCTGGGCCGTTGTGGTGGCAGGGGTGCCGTTCGGCGCTCGGAAGGTGTACCGTACCGCTGTACGCTACCTGTACAGGTGTACATGCAGGGGTAGAGTGCTGTGTAAGAGAAGGGTGCGGGCCCGTAGCTCAGTTGGTCAGAGCAGGGGACTCATAATCCCAAGGTCGCTGGTTCGAGTCCAGCCGGGCCCATTCATATCTTGCCGCCCGCTACCGTCCCCGGCTTTGTCAGGGCCGTGAGGTGGTGCTCCAGGGACGGAGGTCGAGCGTCAGGGGTCGGCCGCTCTCAAACGACGTGGAGCTGCGGCCGATGGCCCGCGATCCATCCGTGAATGGCCTCCAGCTGGCGGAGAGAGAGCATCTCGGACACGCTCATTCGGAACTCCGGAATTACACACGCGGCCGCCCGCCTCAGGAGGTACGTCTCCGTGACGACCCGTTGCTCCTCGGTCAGCTTCGTTCCTCCGGGGATATCCGGAACCGGTCTGAGGAGTGTCTGATAGCTCGACACTTGTCCGATGGAAAAGTGTTCTGGGACCTGGTAGGTACAGCCGCCGAGTTCGAAATCTCCGGTCAGGCTGATGGAGATGATTTCTGCCATCATTACTACCTCCTTCACGGAAAAACCTAGCCGGCGCTCCCTTCAGCCGACAGCGTTCCATTCCGCGGTCGTGCTCCGGTTGGGCTACGGCGTCAACTGGTGCAGGTAGGCCGGCGCACTCATAATCCCGAGGTCACTGCCCGAGTCCAGCCGGGCTCACTCACTGCCATGCCAGTCGAGGATCACAGCCAGGAGGTTTGAAATGCGCATGATGTTGACGTGGACAGTTCCGGCAGCGAAGGGCAATCAGGCGATCCAGGACGGGTCGCTCATGTCCACGATAGAGGAGATGCTCGAGAGGCTCCAGCCCGAGGCGGCTTACTTCGGGCCCGTGGACGGAGAGCGAGCCGGGATGATTGTCTTCGACATGACCGATCCGGCCCAGATTCCGCAGGTCGCGGAGCCGCTACTGCAACAGCTGGAGGCGAGAATCGAGTTGACGCCGGTCATGAACCCGGATGATCTGAGAAGAGCTCTCTCCGGCAGCTAATGAAGAGCCTTTCGCCTCTCGCCCTCGCTTTCCTGCTCGGTTTGCCGGTCACGGCTGTCGGACAAGCGGCTGCCGGACAGGACGCTGCCACCCCCGAGGAGCGGCTTCGGGAGCTGGGGATCGAGCTTCCGGCGCCGTACGCGCCCGTCGCCAACTACGTCAGGGCCGTGCGGTCGGGGAACCTGATCTATCTCGGTGGACACGGTCCGTGCGAGTTCACCGATGAGGACAAGGGGAAGGTCGGGCGGGATCGCACGGTCGATGAAGGCTACGAGAGCTCCCGCCGTACGGGAATCTGTCTTCTCGCCTCCCTCAAGGATGAGATCGGAGACCTGTCGAAGGTGAGCCGGATCGTGCGGGTGTTCGGGATGGTCAACGCTTCTGAGGGCTTCACGCGGCACTCGCAGGTGATCAACGGCTGCTCGGACCTGATGGTGGAGGTCTTCGGCGAACGGGGGAGGCATGCTCGGGCTGCCGTCGGGATGGCGTCGCTGCCGTTCGACATCACGGTGGAGATCGAGATGATCGTCGAGGTCTCGGATGGTTGACGCCGCTTACCCGCGCCCGGGCCAGGCGGCCCGGGCGCGCCTGTAACTCCGGCTGTCGGTCAGACTCCCAGCGCCGCTAGGGCCCGCTCGTACTCCTCCGGCCTCACGTAAAAGATCTGGCCGAAGCCGCCCCGGCCGTCCGTGACGCCGGTCGAGGCGTACACGTTGACCCCGGCGGCGGCCAGCCGCTCGTAGATCCCGGCCAGAGCGCCGAGCACGTCATCGCCCTGCGCCAGCAGAGCCGGGTGCGGCCCGTCCAGCTTCAGCCCGGCCCGTTCGCCCTCTTGGGTCAGCTTACCGGAGTCAGCGGGGAAGACCGTGAGCTCGGTATACAGCGGACCCATGGGGACCGCCGAGAAAGCGAGGAGCTCGATGCCCATCTCCGCCAGCTGCGACAGCAGCCGGAAACCCTCTCCCGGCCGATCCCTGACCGTGGTGTGGAAGTACTCGACGCTTCGGATACTCGTAGCCATCGTCAGCTCCCGTCAGTGCCAGGTTGTCCTTTTTGACGTGAACGCCCGCGGCCGAAGGCGACCACGGGCGTTCAGGAAATGCTTGAAGCCGCTGCCCCGAGGCAGACGGCAGGCGCTGAGCGTCTTCTAGTCGTCTCCGCTTCCCGGCGGAAAGTCCTCGAGGATCTTGGCCACGGCCTCGTCGATCCGCTTCTGAGACTCTTCAGGGCTGGGGTTTCCACCGGACAGCGTCTTGGATCCCGTGGCCGTAAAGATCATCTCTTGTCTCTCTTCGTCGAACATGGCGATGACGAGCTGGCCGACTTCGTAACGCGTCTCGGTGGTCCGGCTGGTGCTCATGCCCATGCTGCTACCACCGTACCAACCGCTCCTACCCCAGCCGTAGCCGCCCCAGCCGGTGCTGACGGTCTGGAAGGACGAGCGTTCATCAGTCGTGAGCTGCCACCCCACCCCGACGTCGGCGTCCCTCTCGCTATCCACCTGACGCATGCCCTTCGCCTGAAGATTGCTGGCGATGGAGGCCTTGATCCGGTTCTGGGTCAGCTGGTCGATTCCGCCGCCGCCCGATGCCTCGTCCAGCACGAAGAACGTGTGGAAAGTCGTGAAGTCCACCCCCGGGTCCCAATCGCTCGTCACGCTGATGCCGCTACCACAACCGGACAGTGCCACGGCGAGGATTCCTGCCATGGCCAGACGCTCTACTCGCATTTCTCTCTCCTCTGTTCGTATACGATTCGACCTATAAATATCCCGTATCTCCGGGCCTGGCGCCAGCGTCACCCCGAGGGGATAGTATGGTGCCAGCGAGCTCGATGCGCGAGGCGGCGGGACGGCCCCTGACCAAAGGAGCTGGAGAGATGGCGGACGGCGAGCGGGCGATAGACACGAAGGCGGTTCATGCGGGCGAGCCGCGGCCTCACATCGGCGGTGCGGTGGCGATGCCGATCTTCCAGAGCAGCACGTACGACTACGAGGGCGAGACCGACTACCACGACATCAGGTATGCCCGTCTGAGCAACAGCCCGAATCACCTGGCCCTGCACGCGAAACTGGCGGCGTTGGAGAACGCCGAGGCCGCGCTCGTGACGGCGAGCGGAATGGCGGCCATCTCGGGGGTTTTGCTCTCGATTCTTCGATCGGGCGACCACGTGCTCGCGCAGGACTGCCTGTACGGTGGGACGCACAGCCTGATCACGAAGGATCTTCCTGCGTACGGGATCTCCCATACCCTGGTCGACCGCAAGAACCGGGAAGCCTGGAAACGGGCGCTGCGGCCCGAGACGAAGGCGATCTACGTGGAGACGCTCACGAACCCGCTGGTGCAGATCCCGGACCTCGAGGGCGTCGTCGAATTCGCGCGGGCGAACGGGCTCGTCTCGATCATCGACAACACCTTCGCCTCGCCGGTGAACTTCCGTCCGTCCGAGATCGGATTCGATCTGTCGGTGCACAGCGCTACGAAGTACCTGAACGGTCACAACGATCTGATCGCCGGGGCCGTGATCGGCTCGGCCGAGTTCGTCGAGGGTACGAAGCACCTGCATGACCACATGGGCGGGTCGCTCGATCCGCACGCCTGCTTCCTGCTGCACCGAGCACTCAAGACGCTCGGGGTTCGGGTGCGCCGACAGAACGAGTCCGCGGGTCGCATCGCCGGGTTCCTGGCGGAGCATCCGGCGATGAGGGCCGTGCACTATCCCGGGCTCGAGTCACACCTGGAGCACGAGCTGGCCCGCCGGCTGTTCGACGGCACGGGCGGCATGCTCAGCTTCGAGCTCGACGGCGATGTGGAGAGGGCGGAGCGGTTCCTCGCGGCGCTCGAGATCCCGATCGTCGCTCCCAGCCTGGGTGGCGTCGACTCACTGATTATCCGGCCGGCGGCCGCGGTTCACGTGGGCCTGAGCGCGGAGGAGCGGGCCGCGTCAGGCATCTCGGACGCGCTGATCCGGTTCTCCGTCGGTCTAGAGGATGCCGACGACCTGATCGCCGACCTCGAGCAGGCTCTGGCCGCGTAGGTTCCGGTGTGGCGCAAGTAGCTCCAGCTGTCATGCAATTAGTGTCGCGCCCCGAGTGGTGCGTGCGGCTGAAAGGAGATCGATGATGCGTCTGTTCTCGTCCCTCGCATGGTGCCTCGTCCTGTCGAGTGCGTTCGGCCTCGCCCAGGCGGGCTTCGCCCAGGAGCCGGACGTCTTCGACCGATACTTCGTTCAGAGGACGATGAGAGTGGACTACTTCCACACGGGCGACGTCGACGAGGAGATCATAAGCCTCGACCGCGTTGTCTCGGATGGCGAATGGGCCGGCAGCCTCACGCGTCTTATCGACGACACCAACCTGGGCAAATACCTGTTCGAGGTGATCGATCCCGCCACCAACCGGGTCATCTACTCCCGTGGCTTCGCCTCGATCTACGGTGAGTGGGAGACGACGGGCGAGGCGCGCTCCATCCACCGGACTTTCCACGAGTCTTTGCGCTTCCCCTGGCCACGCGAGCCGGTGCAGGTCGTCCTGAAGAAGCGGGACGACGAGAATGCCTTCCACGAGATCTGGTCCGTGTCGATCGATCCCAACTCGCGTTTCGTGAACGCGGCCGACCCGCCACCGCGCTCCAACGTGTGGGCGGTGTTCGAGAACGGGCCGCCGACCGAGAAGGTGGACATCGTCCTCCTGAGCGAAGGGTACCGTGCCGAAGAGATGGAGAAGTTCCACGCGGACGCGCGACGGCTGGTGGAAGCGCTCTTCGCTCTCGAGCCGTTCAAGAGTCGGCGGGCCGATTTCAACGTCTGGGCGGTCGATCTCCCATCTGCGGAGAGCGGAGTGAACAGGCCGCACGTCGGAGAGTTCCGCCGGACGCCGATCTCCGCGGAGTACAACATCTTCGACTCCGAGCGTTACCTACTCACCTACGACAACCGGTCCCTGCGGGAGGCGCTCTCGGGCGTGCCGTACGAGTTCCTCGAGATCCTGGTCAACGAGAAACAGTACGGAGGCGGCGGGATCTTCAACGCGCAGTCGACGACGTCCGTGGATACCGAGTTTGCCGAGTACATCTTCATCCACGAATTCGGCCACCACTTCGCGGGGCTGGCGGACGAGTATTACCTCTCGCCGGTCAGCTACGAGACTCCGGCGGAGCTGACCGAGCCTTGGGAGCCCAACGTGACCGCCCTCCACGACCCGTCCCGGATCAAGTGGGCCCACCTCGTCGAACCCGGCACCCCGCTGCCCACTCCCTGGGGTAAGGAGGCCTACGAGGAGCATGCCCGCGAGATACGGGCCCGGCGGCAGGCGCTCATCGACGCCCAGGCTCCCGAGGCCCAGTTCGACGTCCTTTTCGAGGAACAGAAGCGCATCGAGACCGAGCTGCTGGCGGCGATGCGCTATTCCGCCACGGTGGGAGCGTTCGAGGGGGCGATGTACGAGGCGGCCGGCCTGTACCGATCGGAGACCGACTGCATCATGTTCACCCGAGACGACGTGGGCTTCTGCCACGTGTGTAGCTGGGCTCTCGAGCGCGTGATGGACCTGTACGCGGCCTAGGATCGCCCGACGGTGTAAGAATTTGCACGATCTGGCCGCATGATGTGCGGGTGCCACTCTTATGGGGGGCGATCGGCTCGAGGCTGCCGGGCTCCCCAGCCGACCTAACTCCCTTTACGACAAACCATTATATTAGTGATCGTCCTGCCCACCTAACTTGTACCATTCTTGCATGAGCGTTTGGCTCAGTACGACATCCTTGATGGCCCCCGAATCACCGTCTTGCGCGCAACTGAAGGTGAAGCGCCCAAAATAGGAGCGGTCGATGAGAATAACGCAGCTGTCGGCATTCATTGCTGCGGCGCTCGTGCTTGCCGCCTGCGAACCCACGCCCCCCACAGCCGCTCCGCTGGCTCCGTTGGCATCGGAGATCTGTGGCGGTTCCGATCGTACGTGCGATTTCGACGGAACCTGGACACTGGTCGTCGAAGAGGATTTCCCATTCACCTGTCCCGGCAGCATCACGCTCACGGATCACCTGAATGGCCAGTCCTTCGAGGGTACGTGGTTCATAGAAGACTCCAGCGATTGCAACGGCGGATCGCCTGTCACCGGCGAGGTGTTTGGCGGTCTCATAAGGGGCGACGGCGGGCTCGAGTTCTTCATGGAGGTTCCGCCGCTGGAGGGTGCGGTCAAGGATGAAGACGACATCTGGGAGGACATCTTCGCAGGTGCCGGTATTTTTGGCCCCAACGCCTTCTCGGGATGCGAGATCCGCGACGCCGACAACCAGATGAACGGGGCGCTGCTGGGTTCCGATCTGGCCGTCTCCGCCTCGTCGGCTCTGAACTGCGAGGATGAGTTCCTCGTCGTCGGAGACAACATTCTCGTCGTAGAGGATCTCATTCGCATTCAGATCCGCTTCGACGGCGACCGCTAGCAGATCGCTAGAGGGCGCGAGACGCGCGAGAAGAGCAGAAAGACGTTTAAGTGTTTGTAAGGATACGTGTTAAGTTGTACGCAAGCGGGTTCGTCCCGTTTCTTGCATAGCAGTCGATTTCGAGGCGCGGTCCATGAGACGACACAAGTTGTTGATGCTGATGGTTGGCGCCATCGCGCTGGTCGCATGTCAGAGCACGCCGTTCGGAAGTGCCGTTGATGTGAAGGGGACCTATCTCGGGACCTGGGTTCTGAGCTGGTCCACCAACAACCCGGAGCTCGAACCGCCGGGGATCACCTCCCGTTGCTCCGGATCGATCACGCTCGGCAATCAGAGCGGAGACGAGTTCGGCGGAATCTTCCTGATCAACGACGACGGCGAGTGCAGCGACGGCAGTCCTGTCTCAGGCGCGATCGTTGACGGCTTTGCACGTGCGGATGGCGGGATCAACTTCACGATGACCGTACCGCCTTCGGCGGGGAGTGACACGATCTCGACGCCGAAAGGCGAAGACGACATCTGGGAGGATGCGTTCGCCGGAAGCGCGGTCATCCTCCCGGACCTCATTCTGGGCTGCTCGATATCCAATGCGGACAATCAGATGAACGGAGCGATCTCCGGAGATGATCTGTCGTCTTCTGCGTCGGCGTCTCTCGGATGTCCCGGCGGCGACGTGCAGCTTCAGCTTCGGTTCGACGGAGCGCGGTAGGACCGCTTCAACAGACCGCCGTTTTGCCTTGGCGGGGGCCGCGTCGTTTCGGCGTGCCCCCGCTTTTCATTGGCAGCCTTCCTCGGCAACTATCATTGACAGCCGAGCTTCCCATCTCCTAGGCTCAGGCGTTCCCCCGTCATCCCCATCAGGAGGTGCTGCATGAGAACGCCCGCAGCCGTGCTGGCTTCGTGCATTGTGTTTTTTGGCCTGGCGTGCGCTCCCGCCGATCAGGTCCCACCCCCCGCCGAGCCCGAGATGACCCAGGCTGAGGCTACCGAGATCTTTGACGGGCTCGTCGAGGCTTGGGACGTGGCTCAGAACGCGAATGACGTGGATGCCCTGATGGCTCTCTACGGTGCTGATGGAGCCGCGATGCCGCCCGAGATGCCCGAGGCCGCCGGATCGGCGGCCGTGCGGGACTTGTGGACGGCTTTCCTGGAGGCGAGCCAGGACAACGACAACGTGCTGCAGGGATTCAAGGTTTCCGGTGACCTGGCCGTGATCTGGGGCACCTACACGACGGCCCCGGCCGAGGGTACGGAAGGAGCGGCGGCGGCCGGGAAGTGGGTGGGTATCCTCGAACGTCAGGGCGACGGGTCCTGGAAGGTGCTCCGAAACATCTGGAACACGGACAGCCCGACCAGCTCTTAGGCCACCACAAAGGCGGTCCCGGCCCGCCAACGGGCCGGGACGCGCCTCGCCGACTCGGGAAGAGAGAGCCGACTCAGGAGGAGGGCGGCTTCAGGTAGCGGTCGAGCCAGCCGAAGAACTCCCGGTGCCAGACGAGCCCGTTCTGAGGGCTGAGAATCCAGTGCCCCTCCTCGGGATAATAGAGGAACCGTCCGTCGATCCCCTGCGCCCGAAGCGCCGTGAAGGCCTGCATGCTCTCGGTCACCGGCACGCGGAAGTCCAACTGGCCGCCGATGATGAGCATCGGCGTGTCCCAGTTCTGGACGAAGCGGTGAGGTGAGAAGAGGTCGTAGCTCTCGGGCCTGGGGCTATCCCAGTACGGCCCACCGAGATCGAACTCCGGGAAGAAGAGCTCCTCGGTCGCTCCGAACATGCTCTCCAGGTTGAAGACGCCCGCGTGGGAGACGAACGCCTTGAAGCGTCCCTCGTGGTTCCCGGCGAGCCAGAAGACCGTGTAGCCCCCGAAGCTGGCGCCCACGGCACCCAGCCGCTCGCGATCAACAAAGGGCTCCGACGAGACCTCGTCGATCGCGCTCAGGAGATCCCTCATCGCCTGGCCGCCCCAATCCGTCGAGATCTCCTCCTTCCAGGCCTGACCGAAGCTGGGAACGCCGCGACGGTTGGGGGCGACGATGATGTACCCGTTGGCGGCCATGAGCTGGAAGTTCCACCGGTAGGAGAAGAACTGGCTGACCGTGGACTGCGGCCCGCCCTGACCGTAGAGAAGAGTGGGGTAGCGACGCTCGGGGTCGAAGCCGGGCGGGTAGATCACCCACGTGAGGATCCTCCCTCCGTCGGTCGCCGGAATCCATCTCTTCTCCACCCTCCCGAGCTCGAGCCCGTCGATGATCGGCGCGGTGAGAAAGGTGAGCCGGTCGGTCTCGCCGGTGCGCGCGTCCACGCGGTAGAGCTCGGCGGGCGCGGACATCGACACACGCTGTCCGATCAGGTACGGCCCTCCGTCACTCTCGGCGAGCGAAAAGCCGTAGTAGTTGTGGACGCCTTCACTGACCTGGCGGATGTTGCCGGACTCGACGTCTGCAGCGAATAGTTGGATCGTGCCCTCGGTCTCACTCGTAAGGTAGATCGTACGCGAATCCGCGGACCAGGTGGGACCGTGGGCGTCCTGATCGAACCCCTCGGAGAGCTCCCGCTTCTCGGCCGTCTGGAGATCCACGACGAAGAGCCGGTTCCGATCCGCTTCGTACCCGTCCCGCTCCATGCTCAGCCAGGCCATGTGGCGCCCGTCGGGTGAGAAGGCCGGCTCGATGTCGTAGCCCATCATGCCCACGGTGAGGTTGGATGTCTCTTCCGTCTCGAGATTGTAGACGTAGACCTCCGAGTTGGTGCTGCGGGCGAACTCGGCGCCGGTCATCTTCTTGCTCGTATACGTGATCCAGCTTCCGTCCGCGTTCCAGGCGATCTGCTCGCCGCCGCCGAACGGATCGAGCGGGGTGTCATGGGGCTCGTCCGGCATGAGGTCTACCGGCTCACCGATCTCTCCGTCCGAGTACTCGGCTATGAACAGGTGGCGGTAGCTGCCGTCCCGCCAATGATCCCAGTGCCGGAACATGAGGTCGTCGATGATCCGCACGTTGGCCTCGGGGAGGTCCGGGTGCATGTCGGCGGTGGTCGGGTCCACCTCCACGCTCTGCGTGAACGAGATGTGATCGCCGGCGGGGGAGTAGAGGAAGTTGGAGATGCCACCCTCCACCTCGGTGACCTGCCGCTTGGCCGAGCCGTCCGGGCGGACCTCCCACAGCTGGGTCGAGCCGCTCTCGTTCGAGAGGAAGCCGACCCATTCGCCATCGGGCCGCCAGGTGGCGGCGCCCTCCCGGTGTGGCGTGCCGACCAGGAGCACCGGCTCTCCACCCGCGACGGGAATGACGTAGAGGTCCGAGTTGCCCTTGTTCTCCTCGACGCTGTAACGAGTCACGCCGAAGGCGATCATCCGCCCGTCCGGCGAAACGCTGGGTGCGCCGACACGGGGCAGGCCCCACAGCAGCTCCGGGGTGAGTGTCTCCTGGGCCTGGAGGTCCGCCGCCGCGGACATGACGACGGCGAGCGCCGGAGCGAGGAGTCCTATTCTGGAAGTCATGCTCGAGATCTTCATCGATTCAGCTCTCTAGGGGGTGGTGTGGGACAGGTGAATCTCCCGACCCAGCCAGTATAGACCACTTCATCCATCTCGTCATCCCCCGGGGAGTGCCCTAACTTCGAGGCGCTTCACGAAACCTTCGGACAGACGGGAGGCACGCTGAACAGAATCCTCGTTACCGGCGCTCTGGGACAGATCGGAGCGGAGCTCGTCAGCGCTCTTCGCGAGCGCTACGGGACCGACAACGTCGTTGCTTCGGACATCCGCATGCCGCAGAAGGGGAACTCGGGCCCCTTCGAGTTCGTCGACGTCACGGCTCAGCGACAGATCGACGCGGCGGTGCGGCGTCACGACATCGACACGATCTACCACCTGGCCGCCATCCTATCCGCTGTGGCCGAGGAGAAGCCGCACGTGGCGTGGGACGTCAACATGGGCGGACTCTACCGGACGTTGGAGGTGGCGCGAGCTAGCGGCTGCGCCGTCTTCGTGCCCAGCTCGATCGGTGCTTTCGGACCCGGTACGCCGCGAGAGGATACGCCG
>JBDGZR010000136.1:0-8371 GCA_039588495.1 Gemmatimonadota bacterium
TCCGCCACCTGCCGCCGCTTGCCTCAAGGCCGAAAGCAGCGCCCCAAGGCCAGAGCTATCTACGAAGTCGAGCGAGTCCACATCGAGCACGACTAGCTGGGTCTCCTCCAGGACCGGTGCGAGCTCTACTCCGAACTGCTTAGAGTTGTTTGCGTCTAGGTGGTCGGCCTGAAGGGTCACGAGCGCTACCTCGCCCGCTTTGGTTTCAACCTTGATCTGCAATGTTTTCCTGCTCGTCTGCCCGTCCAAGGGTGTTCGACCAGTGACTACCCAGGATCCTGAAATATAAACCCCTCGTCATCCGTCGTCTAATCCCGTTTCACGTTGGTTCGACCCTTGCCCTATACCTGCCGTGACGGCGAATAACCAGGAGAATCGACCCGATATGGATCACATGACCGAGCTTACGGTTGCACCGCCTAGAGACACATGGACCGCAACGAGTCGGTCTGGGACAGCGCCGACGGTTGGACCGTCAGGCCGTCCGGACACTCCATCCTATCGCGTGCTTTGGATAAACCAACACGCGGCCGGCAAAGGGGGCTGTGAAGGCTACGTACGGGACACGGCCTATTTCCTGGCCCGAAACGGGGTGCGCTCGGATCTCTTGTACGAGGATTCGGGGCGCCTGGATCCCGATTATATCCGGGCATTCGAGACGGCCGGCTCGATTCACGACCTCGGATCTCAGACACGGCAGCTGGCACCGGATCTCATCTACGTGCACAGGCTGGGAGACGAATCCATGCTTGCCGCTTTGAAACAGACGGACGTGCCCGTCGTCCGATTCTTCCACGACCATCGTCTCTTTTGCCTTCGGGAGCACAAGTATACCGCGATCCGGCGGGCGACATGCACAAGGCCGACCGGCGCCCGCTGCTATGCGTGCCTCGGATGCGTCACCCGCGGGCCTTCAGGCCGACCGCAACTCCGTAGGCTTCGGCAACTCGAAGTGGAACGAGGCCACAGCCTGCCCCTGGAGGCCTTCGTCGTGGGCTCCCGGTATATGGCCGGTCACGTCGCCGAACACGGATTCGACTCTTCGAGGATTCATGTCATTCCGCTCTTCGTGCGGCCACCCAGTCACGTGGACCGCGTCCACCGATCGGAAGATCTTCTCCTCTTCGTGGGTCAACTCGTCCGCGGCAAGGGACTCGATCTCCTACTTCGAGCCTTAGCCCGCTCCGGGTCCGAAGCTCGCCTGTACGTTGCAGGCACCGGCAGGCAGGAGCATTCCTATCAAAAGCTCGCGCAGTCGCTCGGACTGAACCGCCGGGTGCGATTCCTCGGCATGGTGACGGGCGACGACCTGAGCCGACTCTACGCCCGGGCCGCTTGCACCATCGTCCCCTCCAGAGTCCCGGAGACATTCGGATTGGTCGGACCCGAGTCGCTAAGTCACGGGACACCCGTGATCGCGTCTCAAGTCGGCGGAATGGACGAGTGGCTTACCGACGGCAAGACCGGACTCTCCTTTCGCTCGGGTGATGTCGCCGGGCTCGCGGCAGCAATCGACCGGCTCGTGAGCAACCCGAGATATGCCCGTCGGTTGGGAGGCAGCGGTCGGCGCGCATACCTGGGTTCGTTCCGACCCGATGAACATGTTCGGAAACTGTTGACCTTGTTCACTCAACTGATTGGAGAACGCCGATGATCAACCGATGGGGGAGGTTCACGGTCCACGGCGGCCAAGAGGTCGAGCAGCAGCTCGCTGCCCTCGGCTACGAGGCGGCCAGCGTGGTCGGCAGCATCGTGGACCATGCAAGCTATCGCGCGCTCATCATGCTGGGCGGCTACGGTCGCGGCGAGGGCGGGGTCGAGAAGCGCCATGGGTCGGAGCATGCTCACAACAACGTGGACCTCCTTTTGATCCTGAGCCATCGGGCGAGACGCCACCAGCAGCAGATCGAGAACACGCTGCACAACGAGCTTCGCGCTCTGGAAAGGCGTCACGGAATCGGAATCGACTTCAGTACCGTGACGGAAACGACGCTCCAAACCTCACCATGCCTCGTGATGTGGTACGACATGCGGTTCGGTCACAAGACCCTTCTGGGAGATCAGGAGTTCGTGCCGAGCCTGAAGCGCTTCGAGGCCGAGCGGATCCTTCCGGGTGACGCGCGGAACCTCCTAGTCAACCGAGGCACGCTGCTCCTGATCAACGACCTCTTGGAGCCGCTGGTAGCCGAAGACGAGGAGGCGCGACGCGTCGTCCTGCGACACGCCATGAAGGCGATTATCGGATACGGCGACGCTCTGCTCTTCTTCCTGGGAGCGTATCACTGGAGCTATCTGGAGAAGCTGCGGCGCGTGAGAACAGACCACCGAATCCCGGAGGCCTTTCAAAATTTGTACGTGGCGGCATCCGAGTTCCGCTTCGCTCCCGACTACGCGCGCTGGGAAAACGTCAATCTGTCCACCTGGTCGGATTCGGTCCGTGAGATACTGGCCGACATTCATCTGACTTGCGAGAGAATGCGTCTCGACGATCCGGAGCTCGAATGGACCACCTACCCGCAACGGGCTCTTCGTCACGCCCTGACCGAGGACGCTACCGTGCCGAAACAGGTGGCCAAGAAGCTGCTCAACTGGCTGGTCGGACCTGGCCATCCAGGTGGAGCGCCCTGGCCCGAGCAACTTGGGTTCCGGTTCAGTGGAACCAAGGGTCTTCTTCCTTTGATGTTTCCGGTGCTCGCGTACGATTTGGACATGGCGGGCTATCTCAGACTGGCGCAGGCAGCGTTATCCGCTCCGAGCCAGAGTATGGATGACCTGCGCCTCGCCTACCTAGCTCATTGGGGCGAAAGAGTCGACGATAGCCTTGGCGAATTGCTGGCGCGCTTCGGGCTCTCATTCGTTGTGACACAGGAGGTGGCAGCGTGATCGTACTGACGGGTGACCTGCATCACTCTGGATTGGATACGGGCAACCAACGCCACGCCGACAGGAACGAGATCGAGATCGCCGCCGGCTATCTACGCTTGCTCGAGGAAGCAGACGTCAAGGTCACCTTCTTCGTCTCCGGCTGTTCATTCGAGGAAGACTGGGAGCACCTGAAGCCGATCTGTGAGAGCCCGCTCGTCGAGGTCGGCGGACACAACTACTCCTGCTTCACCCCGGTCATGTGGCATAGATTCTGGAACCGCGCGACGGGGAGCTATCCCGGGCCGGCCTGGTACGAGCGTCGGGACGTGCTCAGAACCAAGTCCATCATCCGTCGCTTCACCGGCCGAAACATCGAGACCTGGCGCAATCATATGTATCTAAGAGGTCCGCACACGGATCGGATCCTTCGCGATTGTGGCATCAGGGCTTGCTCCGATGGCGTCCGCGCCGACGCGATGGGACCGGAACTGAGCCCGAGCGGCATCGTCCACTTTCCAATCAACGTCATTCCCGACCACGAGCACCTCTACCACGCCGAGCGCACCCACGAATGGGTCGAGCAGTGGGTGCAACGATATGACTGGTCGGATGACTATGGTTCGAAGAGCTACTACGTGGAGGAGTGGACCGAGATCGTACTCGACTGCCTGCGACGCAACGAGGAGCGAGGCGCCATCTCCAACATGTTGATCCATCCGATCACGCTGTACTTGTGCGACGAGTTCGAGAGCTTCCGCCGCATTCTCGAGTTCCTGGCGTCGCGCGAGACCGTCCACATGAGCGAAGCCATCGAACGCGCGCTGCCGGATGCGTGGACCACGCCCCTAGCCCGGATGGCAAGCTGAACATGATCGCTCCAGCTTCGGAGCCGACCGTCTCGGTGGTCATGCGCTCGAAGAACAGCGAAGCCATCATCGGACCGGCCCTCGCTTCGCTCTTTGCCCAGGAGGACGTCGAATTCAATCTCCTGGTCGTGGACTCCGGTTCGACGGACCGTACTCTGGAAATCGTGAACCGGCATCCAGCGGAGATCGTTCACATCCGGGCCGAGGATTACTTCCCGGGGCCCGTTCTCAACATGGCCATCGCGAAATGTAGGGGTGACGTGGTCGTCTTCCAGAACTCCGACGTCGTTCTGGATAACTCCTCGGCGCTTCGGTCTCTGGTCGACGCCTTCGGAGACGCGCGGGTTCAAGCGGCCTTCGGCAGGCAGGTGCCTCGGCCGGACGCAGCCACCTGGGTGCGAAGAGACTACGAGACAGCATTCCCGGAAGAAGGGCCGGCGCCACCTTGGCTCCCGCTCTCTCTTCCCTTTGCCGCGATGCGCCGCTCCATCTGGCAGAAGCGGCCATTCTACGACGCCGCCTGGGGATCGGAAGACACGGAATGGGGCAATTGGGCCAAACATTCCGGCCACATCGTCCGATACGTGCCGGAAGCCGTGGCGGCGCACTCCCACAACTACACGCTCCGGCAGCTCTACGGTCGGCGCTTCATCGAAGGAGAGGCCGACGCCTTCATCTACCGATCGGGCGACTCTCTGCAGGCGATGGGGAGTCGCGTCGCACGCTCTGCGCTAGGCGACGCCGCCTACCACCTACGAGAGCGGCGACTCTTGGAGATGGCGATGGTGCCCGTGCGGCGAAGCGTCTACCACTGGGCCTACTTTCGGGGTCGAATGTACGGAGAGTCGCGTCGGAGGTCAGGAGACTCGGATGTCCGGACAGGCCAACAGACGGTTCTCCGTCGATACGGGTAACCTGGGCTCCTCGGGTCGAGGAAGCGCGCTTGGGGGACGTATGCGTCACCGCCTGCTCAGCACACAGGTCTTAGCGGCCAGCCTGGAGACGGAACCTGGAGCGGTCGTCGGCAGATGCCGATCCACAGAATGCTCTACCTAACAGCTATACAACTAGTTACAACAATGGAGCCGACCGGGATCGAACCGGTGACCTCCTGCTTGCAAAGCTCCTGGCCTAGGGGCCCGATTTCCGCACCATATACGTACTTCTGCGGAATAGTCCGCATGAGGTACGGACTCCCTTCAGCATTTCCGCACCTGATACGGACCGAACCTGGAGAGGAAACATGGAGAGTCGCTCCCTTAGCAGCTGCGCCTACTAGCCCCACCCCCTTCACAAGCTCGTCTGTCGCGCAGAGTGCTGCCTTATCTTGTCCGGAGTTGGTCGCTTCCGACAAGCCGAGATTCCGCGCATGGTCCTCGTCTCCATGAAGCGAGAGTTGTAGGATCGGAAGTCCTCGCTCATGACCTCCTGCTGAGAGACACCTAGGAGCTTGCAACAGGCACCGAACGATCGTCCGTCATGTCGGCTTACATCAGGTGGATTTGCGATCCGGGCCGATTCAATGACGCAAAGAATCCTCCGGCTCGGAATCGCTGGCCCAAGCGATGGGCAGGCTTCGTATCCGTCGTCCCGATGCTGCGAAGAGCGCGTTCGTGACGGCGGGAGCCGCGGGGGGCAAAGGGGGTTCTCCGATTCCGCCAGGAGGAAGCCGGCTGCTGACGATCTCGGTACGGATCTCCGGCATCTGGTCCATCGTCAGCACTGGAAAGTCGTGGAAGTTGCCCTGCTGGACACGGCCTCCTGCCACGGTGATACGCTGATGCATCATCGCGCTGAGGCCAAAGGCGATCGCACCCTCTACCTGGGCGACCACCATGTCCGGGTTGATTACCTGTCCGCAATCGATGACGCAGACGATCTCGCGGACGTGGAAACCCTCTCCCGAAGCTTCGACGTGCGCCACCTGGGCGGTGTACGATCCGTAGCCCTGGAAGAACGCCACGCCACGACCCTGGTTTCCCGGCAGGGACGATCCCCAATCCGCCATCTCGACCGCGAGCTCGAAAACATCGATCAGCCGCTCCACGTCGTAAGCGGCTCCCGCGGTCGATCGCGGATCGATGGACCTAAGCAGTTCGAGTCTCAGCTCCACGGGGTCGCGTCCACCCTCCACGGCGAGCTCATCCAGAAAGCTCTGGACGACGAACGGGTTCTGGGAGTTCACAGTCGACCGCCAGGCTCCCCGGGGTAGGATCCAGGGAACGTGGCTGTATTCGACGTGGTAATTCGGGATCGCGCCGGCCGGGAAGTCCTGGGGGTCGTAGCGGTCCGTATGCGTGTTCAGGACGTGCCAGCTCCACGCCGAGATGCGGCGATCCTGGCCCAGGCCGCCGTCGAGGATGTGAAGGCTCGCGGGGCGATAGCGGTCGTGCCGCACGTCGTCTTCCCGGGTCCACAGCACCTTGACAGGGGCATCCACCTGACGCGCGATCATGACGGCTTCTAATTCCGGGTCCGGGTACAACCGACGCCCGAACCCGCCTCCCATGAGGGTCACGTGGACCGTGACGGATTCGGCGGCGATGCCGAGATAGTCTGCGACGATGCGCTGGACGGCCTGCGGATTCTGCGTCGGGGACCAGATCTCGCACGAGCCCTCACTCACCTGAGCCACGCAGTTCATCGGCTCCATCGGGGCATGTGCGAGATACGGAAGCTGGTACTCTGCGCGAATCCGTCTCCAGGACCCATCGAGGGCAGCCGCCGCGTCCCCCGTGTCCGTCACAACGGCGCCGCCCCGCCTTGCCCTGGAGCGAAACTCTCGCTGCAGCTCCTCCGTGCTTGCGTCCCCATTCGGGCCGCCGTCCCAGTCGATCTCCAGGGCCCGCACCCCCTCCAGCGCGGCCCACGTGTTGGTCGCGACGACGGCGACGCCAGGAGCGAGGTAGAGCCCTTCCGTTCGTCCTTCCGTCTCGACAATCTCGACTACCTCGGCGACGCGTTCCGCCGCCGATGCATCGAGGCTCCCGAGGCTTCCACCGTACACAGGGCAGCGAGCAACCACGGCGTACAGCATGTCAGGCACCCGCCTGTCCAGGCCGAAGGTCGCGCGCCCTCTCACGATGTCTGGATCCTCCACCCTGGAGATCGAGGTCCCGATGATCCGGAACTCCTCCGGCGACTTCAGCGGAACGGTGTCGAGGTCCGGAACGGGCAGCGCCGCCGCTCGCGCGAGGAGATCGCGATACGCCAGCTGCTGGCCTGTACGTTGGTGGGCCACCGCTCCGCCTTTGGCGACGCATTCTCCGACCGGGACACCCCATGCTCCGGCGGCGGCCGTCCGGAGCAACTCCCTCGCCGCGGCCCCGGACCGTCTCAGCCGGTCATAGAGCGTCCGAACGCTGAGACTGCCTCCGGTCAGCTGGGATCCGTAGCGCTCATCCGCCGCCGCATCCGCCTGATGGATTCGGACGCGGTCCCAAGGCATCTCGAGCTCCTCGGCGACGATCATGGGGAGGGCGGTTCGAACTCCCTGTCCCATCTCCGAGCGAGAGATCCAGACGACAGCTTCGCCCTCTGGCGTGATTTGGAGGAAGGCGTCCACGGGCATTGGCTGGTCGAGAAGAGCATCGGCGTCGGTGGGCCGGACGCAACCGGGTAAACAGACGCCAAACACCAGTCCCAGGGAGCCGGCTCCCGTACGCGCGACGAATTCGCGGCGGCTGACGTGACGGACGCCGTTCACGAATGGCTCTCCGTGGATGCCCGCAGCACGGCACGACGGATTCTCAGGTAAGTGCCGCAGCGGCACAGGGTGCCGCTCATTGCCCGTGTGATTTCCGCTTCCGTCGGATTCGAATTCCTGCTCAGCAGCGCCGCCGCCGTCATGATCTGTCCCGGTTGACAGTAGCCGCATTGTGAGACCCGCTCGGCGAGCCAGGCTTCTTGGAGGGCGTGTAGGGAATCGGAAGCCAGGCCTTCGATGGTCGTCACCTCCCGCTCTCCGACCGCGGAGAGCGGGACGACGCACGAGGGGACAGCCTCGCCATCGAGATGAACGGCACACGCTCCGCAGATTCCCCGGCCGCATCCGTACTTTGTGCCCGTTAGGTCTAGCTCGTCTCGCAGAAGCCAGAGGAGCGGGACCTCCGCTGCGGCCTCGGTCTCGTAGGTGCGACCGTTGATCGTGAGCGTGAAGCTGGCCATTCTGTCGCGTCCGAGCGCGGGATTCATCTACAACAGTGGAGCCGACCGGGATCGAACCGGTGACTTCCTGCCTGCAAAACATATGGGCTAGGGCCCGATTTCCGCACCATATGCGTACTTCTGCGGAATAGTCCGCATGAGGTACGGACTTCTCTCGGCATTTCCGCACCAGGTACGGAGCCGAACCTGGAGAGAAAACCTGGAGAGGTCTCGCCGGTGCTGCGCAGCTTTCCGCGTCTGGACCCTCCACGCTCCTGATCTCGTCCTTCTGCAGAAGCCGCTCTGCCATACGCAGGCGAAGGTGGAAGTTCGCCGTCCCAATGATTAGATAAGACGCTTGATCGTCCCCTCGCCGAACGTGCCACAGGGAGGACCCTTTGACGGACCGGATCGTGGTGCCTGCCGTATTGCTCTGTTCTTCCGTTCTTTCAGGCTGTGACGCACTTGGAGCGAATCGGGGCTCCCTGCAGGAG
>JBDGZR010000137.1:0-8208 GCA_039588495.1 Gemmatimonadota bacterium
CTCGGCCTCATGGTGACGATCAACCAGCGTCTCGATTTCGATCAGATCGAATTGATCTGCGAGGAGTTCGGGTTCGAGGCGGTACGCGAGCAGGCGTACGAAGCCGACCTCCAGGACTTGACGGAAGAAGTGGATACGGAGGAGGACCTTCTTCCGCGGGCGCCCGTCGTGACCGTGATGGGACACGTGGATCACGGGAAGACGTCGTTGCTCGACCACCTCCGCCAGACCAACGTCATTGCCGGCGAGGCCGGCGGAATTACGCAGCACATCGGCGCTTATCGCCTCGAGCTCGATGGAGGGAGGTCGGTCACCTTCCTGGACACGCCGGGACACGAGGCCTTCACGGCCATGCGAGCCCGAGGCGCGGAGATCACCGACGTCGTCGTGTTGGTCGTCGCCGCCGACGACGCGGTCATGCCGCAAACGATCGAGGCGATCAGCCACGCCAAGAACGCCGGCGTGCCGATCATCGTGGCGATCAACAAGGTGGATCTGCCGGCGGCCGACGTGCCGAAGGTGCAGCAGGACCTGCTCAGCCACGATGTGGTGCTCGAGGAGTTCGGCGGCGACGTGCTGTCCGCGGCCGTATCGGCCAAGACGGGGCAGGGTGTCGACGAGTTGCTCGAGAAGGTCCTGCTTCAGGCGGAGCTGCTGGAGCTCAAGGCCAATCCGAACCGGCCGGCAGGCGGCACCGTCGTCGAGGCCCAGCTGGATCGCGGCATGGGGCCGGTCGCTACCGTCCTCGTGCAGAGCGGCACCTTGAAGGTCGGGGACAATTTCATCTGCGGCCTCTTCGGCGGTCGCGTGCGCGCGCTTCTCGATGAGCGTGACAAGAACGTGGAGGAAGCCGGGCCTTCAATGCCTGTGCGCGTGCTCGGATTGGAGGGGGTGCCTCAGGCCGGGGATTCCCTGATGGTGGCGGAAGCCGAGCGGACCAAGGAGATCTCCGGGCGTCGCCAGCAGCTCGAGCGTGAGAAGGACATGCGCCGGCGGCAGAAGGGCACGCGGCTCGCGGATGTCTTCGACGCCACCGTCCAGGCCGGCGAGGGAGCGGTCCTCAACCTCGTCATCAAGGCGGACACCGACGGTTCGGTGCAGGCTCTCTCCGACTCCCTCGAACGGCTGAGCACGGGAGAGGTCATGGTGGAGGTCATTCACCGTGGGGTCGGGGCGATCAACGAGTCCGACGTGCTGCTCGCGTTGACCAGCTCGGCGGCGATCATCGGCTTCCATGTACGGCCGGATGCGGGGGCGCGCGATCTCTCCCAACGCGAAGGGATCGAGATACGCAGCTACGATGTGATCTACGAGGCCGTCGAAGACATGCGTCTCGCCCTCGAGGGACTCCTCAAGCCGGAGGAGCGCGAGGTTATCGTCGGGGCCGCCGAGGTCAGAAAGCTCTTCCGAGTTCCCAAGGCGGGTACCGTGGCGGGCTGCTACGTGGCCGACGGGGTTATCCAACGCAACCTGCCGGTTCACCTCATCCGGGATCAGGTTCGCATCTACAGCGGCAAAATCGACAGTCTGAAGCGTTTCAAGGACGACGTCCGCGAGGTCCGCGAGGGATATGAGTGCGGCATTTCGATCGAAGGCTACAACGACATCAAGGAAGGCGATCTGATCGAGTCGTATCGGATCGACGAGATCGCCCGCACCCTGGCCGAGAGCGCGGCGGCGACGGAAACCGCCACTACCTAGGATCCTCTCCGACCGGTGGGACGAGGCGCTAGGAGAGGATGGCCCCTGTAATCGGCGTCGGCCGCTGGGTGCTCCACCTGCCCGGCTGCACGTCGCTCAAAGCGAAGCGACGGATCGTGCGCGGCCTGCGCGACCGGCTCCAGGCGCGCTTTCGCGTCTCCGCCGCCGAGACCGACTTCCAGGACAAGTGGCAGAAGGCGGAGATCTGTGTGGCTCTCGTGGCCTCGGATCCGTCCGTTGCCCAGGCCCTGCTGGCTCGGCTTGATCAGCACGTCGGCTCGGATCCTCGGGCACTCGTCGTCGAGAGAGAAACGACCCTCTATTGAGCTCCTCCGCCTTCTCCTCTCGACGAGGAACTTCTCGAGCCGACACTGAAAGGCCCTAGCATGACGAGCAGAAGGATCGAGCGCGTGAATCACCTGCTTCGTGAGGAGCTGGCGGTTCTGATCCTCCGTTCGGCGAAGGACCCGAGGTTGGCCCCCGTGTCCATCATGGCCGTCAAGGCGACGAGCGACCTGAAGTACGCGACGGTCTACGTGCGCGCCGGTGGCGACGAGGAGGCCCTCGCCGAAGCGCTCATGGGCCTCGAGAGCGCCGAGGGATACCTGCGACGGGAGCTCGGCAGGCGGCTCCATCTGCGGAGGATTCCCGAGATGAGCTTCGAAGCGGATCGCACCCTCGAGCATGCGCACCGGATCGAGTCTCTTCTCCGGCAGGTGCGTCCCGATCTCGAGAAGGAAGACGGGTCCGATCGGGAGCTGTCGCCGACCGACGAGCTCGAGGGGAAAAGGGAGAGGGAGTGACGGTCGGCGCCGTGCCCTCGCTCAACGGAGTTCTGCTCGTCGACAAGTCGCCCGGTCCCACCTCCCATGACGTGGTCGAGGCGGCGAGGCGCACGCTGCGCACACGCCGAATAGGCCACACCGGGACGCTCGACCCCTTCGCCAGCGGTCTTCTGGTCCTCTGCGTGGGCCGCGCGACCCGACTGAGCGAGTACTTCCACCTTCCCGACAAACGTTACGAGGCGGAGCTCCTGCTGGGTCGGGAGACGACGTCTCACGATCCGGAAGGTGAGGTCGTGGCAGAGTCGAGGGCGTGGCGCGGGCTGACGCTGAACCGGGTCGGCGACGTTCTGCGGGGCTTCGAGGGCGTTATCGAGCAGCGGCCACCGGCCCTTTCGGCCAAGCGGGTCGGGGGGGCCAGGGCCCATGCTCTCGTTCGTCAGGGGGTCGAGGTGCGGCTTTCTCCCAATCGGGTGACGATTCACTCGTTGAGGATTCTTCGCTTCGATCCTCCCGTCCTGCAGCTGGCGGTCCGCGTCTCGACGGGAACCTACATCAGATCCCTCGCTCGCGATCTCGGCCGGGAGCTCGGTTGCGGCGCCCACCTCACGCTCCTTCGACGGACGGCGATCGCGGACCTGAGCGCGGCCGACGCCATACCGGATGCGGCGCTGCGAGATGATGAGGTGACCGCTGAGCGGATCCTCGGAGGCGGATCCTGGCTCGATCCGGGGACGGCCCTCTCCTGGCTCGCTTCGCGCCGCGTGACCGATAGCGAGCTCCCGCTTTTGAGGACCGGGAGGTCGTTGGAGATGGAGTCGGACGAGGGCTACGGCGTCGATGCGGCAGGGGCGTCCGGCGACGGGATGGGCGCTCCGGCCGACGATCCGGGTCCCGTCCGGCTTCTCTACCGAGAGCGGCTCGTGGCGATCGCGGAGCTCAGGGATGAACGCATCCAGCCAAGGAAGGTGTTCCTTGACTGAGCATGCCGGTGCGGGAGGAGCTGGCGGCCTGCCGCCGGATGTGCCCGGCACGGTCGTGACCGTAGGGACGTTCGACGGCGTGCACCGCGGGCATTGGGCCGTCCTGTGCGAGATCGGAGCGCGGGCACGGCGCCGCCGACTGACGAGCGTGCTCGTTACGTTCGACCGTCATCCCCTGACCGTCGTGCGACCGGAAGCAGCTCCGCCGATCCTGACTTCCCCCGACGAGAAAAAGGAGATCCTGGCCCTCTCGTCGCTCGATTACGTCGCGTTCCTCGCCTTCGATCGGACCCTCTCGCTCTACCGGCCGGAGGAGTTCGTGCGTCTCGTCCTGGTTGACCGGTTCCGCGTAAGGGAGCTGGTCGTCGGATACGATCACGGGTTCGGGCGGGACCGGACGGGTGATCGAAAGACGCTTCGCAGGCTGGGGGCGGAGCTCGGCTTCGACGTGGATGTGGTGTCGCCGGTCACTGCGAACGGCGCTCGCGTCAAGTCCACGAGAATCCGGGAGCTCGTGAGGCGCGGAGAGGTCGAACGGGCCGCTCGGGCGCTGGGCCGTCCCTACTCGCTTCGCGGTGTCGTGGTGCATGGTCTCGGCCGAGGCCGGCAACTCGGCTTCCCGACGGCCAACCTACAGGTCCCGGAAGGGGGGAAGCTGGTTCCGGGATCGGGGATCTACGCTGTCCGCGCGAGCCTCGGCTGGAGGATCTGCGACGGGCTGCTCCACCTGGGCCCGAGGCCGACGTTCGCCGGGTCGCCTCCTTCGATAGAGCTCTATTTGCTCGATTTCGAGGACGATATCTACGGCGAGAGCGTGCGTGTCGACTTCCTCTCGCGCCTCCGGGATGTTCGCCCGTTCGCGTCGGCGGAGGAGCTCGTGCGGCAGATGCGTGTCGATCGGGAGCAGGCGATGCACTTCTTCGCCGAGCGGTCGCGCCGGGACGGCGACGAATGGGAGGACGGCGTTGATGAGGACGGCCGCGATCGCTGATGTTTACAGAACCGCCCGATCTCGGTAACTTCTCGGGCTTTGCATCTTGGAGAAGACAGCGACAGAGAAGGACGAAAGCGAAACATGGCGTCTGGAAAAACGGATACGACCAGCATCGTAGAGAAATTCGGAGAGCATGAGAACGACTGCGGATCCACTTCCGTCCAGATCGCGCTGGTCACGGCGCGGATCGAAGAGCTCACCGAGCACTTTCAGCAGCACCCCAAGGATCACCATAGCCGACGCGGTCTCCTGAAGCTCGTCGGACGGCGGCGTCGTCTCCTGACTTACCTGAGACGTAATGACCTGGAGCGCTACCGGAGCCTGATCGAGGAACTGGGGCTCAGGCGCTAGGGGACAACGGGTTCATGATCCCCGAACGCGGACATCTCGTGTCGCGGTGGTCACGTTCAGATTCTGTTTCGGATCTTGCTGGTAACGCACTCAGATTTCACAAGTAACGCAGACAACGAAGAAGAGGAATAACGTGCACAGATTAGAGAAGGAATTTGCCGGGCGGACATTGATCATGGAGACCGGCCGGATGGCTAGAAACGCGGACGCGGCGGTCTACATCCAGTTCGGTGATTCGGCGGTGCTGGTGACAGCGGTCGCGGAACGGAAGCGCAGCCACCTTCCGTTCTTTCCGCTCACCATCGAGTACCGGGAGAAGACGTACGCAGCCGGGAAGTTCCCCGGTGGCTTCATCAAGAGGGAGACGAGGCCCGGCGACAAGGAAACGGTGTCGGCGCGGCAGATCGATCGACCGCTCAGGCCCCTTTTCCCCGACGACTACCGTAACGAGACGCAGGTCGCCTGCTTCGTGATCTCGGCTGATCAGGAGAACGACGCGGACGTTCTGGGCATGCTCGGCGCATCCACGGCCCTCTCGCTGTCGTCGATCCCTTGGGATGGGCCGATCGCCGGCGTGCGGGTCGGCCGAGTGGAGGGCGAGTGGATCGTCAATCCCACCTTCGAGGAGCTCGACTTCTCCGACATGGACATCGTCGTGGCCGGCTCGGAGGAGTCGATCGTCATGGTCGAGGGTGCCGCTCTGGAGATCAGCGAGGAGGAGTTCGTCGAGGTTCTGAACGTCGCGCACCCCGCTATCAAAGAGCTTATCGGATTCCAGCGCGAGCTCGTGGATATGGCCGGAGGCCCGCGTGAGAAGTTCGAGTACGAGGCCTCGAATCCGCCGGAAGGGCTCGAGGAGGCCGTCGCGAACAGGGCCGCCGCTCGAGTCAAGGAAGCTCTGCGGATCGCCGACAAGGCAGAGCGAGAGGCCACGCTCTCGGAGCTGCGCGAGGAGATCGTCGCAGCGCTCGAGGAGGAGTACGGCGAGGAGGTGGGTCGCGTGCGCGGGATCGTTCGCGACCTCGAGAAGAAGGAACTGCGGCGCCAGATCCTGGAGGACAGCGTCCGCGTAGATGGGCGTGGGCTGGATGACATCCGAGAGATCAGCGTCGACGTCGGAGTGCTCCCTCGCACGCACGGATCGGCTCTCTTCACGCGCGGCCAGACGCAGGCGTTGTGCGTCACCACGCTCGGCACGATCAACGACGAACAGCGGATCGATTCGATCGACCTGCCGGGAGAGACGTCGAAGTCGTTCATGCTCCACTACAACTTCCCGCCGTTCTCGGTGGGTGAGGTGCGCATGTTCCGGGGGCCGGGCCGACGCGAGATCGGCCACGGGATGCTGGCCGAGCGGGCGCTCCAATCCCTCCTGCCACCTTACGACGATTTCCCGTACACGATCAGGATCGTCTCCGACATCCTCGAGTCGAACGGATCCAGCTCCATGGCCACGGTTTGCGGGGGCTCACTCGCCCTGATGGATGCGGGTGTCCCGCTGCGCGGCCCGGTGGCCGGAATCGCCATGGGTCTCGTGAAGGAAGGCGAGGACGTGGCTGTCCTGACCGACATCCTCGGGGTGGAGGATGCTCTGGGCGACATGGACTTCAAGGTCGCCGGCACGGAGCGGGGCATCACCTCCATTCAGATGGACATCAAGGCGAAGGGCCTCAGCGTCGAGACGATGCACGAAGCGCTCGAGCGCGCGAGGAAGGCACGGCTGAGCATCCTCGAGGTGATGAGTCGGACGCTCTCAAGCGCGCGCGAGGAGATGTCGGATTACGCGCCGCGGATCGTCACCATCCAGATCAACCCCGAGAAGATCGGCGAGATCATCGGCCCGAAGGGGAAGACGATCCGCGGAATAGAGGAGAAGACGGGGGCCAAGCTCAACATCGAGGACACCGGGGTCGTCACGATCTCCGCGGTTTCCGGCGACGTGGGGCGGGCCGCGAGAGAGATGGTGGAAGCCATCGTGGAGGAGCCGGAGGTCGGTCGCATCTACGAGGGCGTGGTGAAGAACACTACCACGTTCGGTGCCTTCGTGGAGATCATTCCCGGCGTCGAGGGCCTCTGCCATATTTCCGAGTTGGAGGAAGGTCGCACCGAGCGCACGGAGGATGTGGTCCAACCGGGCGATGTGGTGCAGGTGAAGCTGCTCGCGGTCGACGAGCGCGGTCGGCTGAAGCTCTCACGCAAGGCCGCCATGAACGGCAACTAGGCAGCCAAACTGCCCAGGTCGCCGACGGCAAAGGCCGGCAACATCGGAGCTACCCAGGTGGTCGAGCTGCCCGACCGGCTCGACGAAAACGTCTGGTCCTGGAGAAGGGCCGACGGTCTCCGCGTCGTAACCGAGAAGATGGAGACGGTGCGCTCCGTGACCCTGGGCATCTGGGTCGAGCACGGCGGCGCCCACGACGGCGAGTCGGAGCAGGGCCTCTCCCATCTTCTGGAGCATCTGGTTTTCAAGGGCACCCGGGCTCGATCCGCCAGGCAGATCGCCCTCGAGATCGAGCGTGTGGGAGGCTCGTTGGACGCCTACACGAGCCACGACCACACCGGCTACCTGGCCAGGGTTCCGCACGAGCACCTCGACCTGGCGATCGACATGCTCACCGACCTGGTCTACCGGCCGGCCCTCCGAGGGGAGGATCTGGAACTCGAGCGCCCGGTGATCCTGGAGGAGTTGGCGGCGGTCGAGGATTCACCCGAGCAGCTGGCCTTCGAGCTCCACGGTCAGCAGCTGTACGGATCCCACCCCTACGGCCGTTCGATCCTGGGAGCGGCGGACACGGTGGCTCGAGTCGACGTAGAGCGGCTGCGAGGGCTGCACGGATCCGCCTACGTACCCGGCAACTGCGTGGTCGCCGCCGCCGGCAGACTCGAGAGCGACCAGCTTCTCGAAGCCCTCCAGCGGCGCTTGCCTCGACCGAGCGTTCCGCCCCGAGCGGAGCTCTCGCAACCGGGGCATAGCTCCCCGACGACTCGAGTCGTGGAGAGACCGGGCGGCCGGCAATCTCATCTTCTGGTGGGATCGGTCTCGATCCCGCATTCACACCCGCTCCGCTACGCTCTGATCCTCGTCGAGACGGCGCTGGGAGCCGGGATGAGCTCGCGGCTCTTCCAACGGATCCGGGAGGAGCTCGGCCTGGCCTACACCGTGTACAGCTTTCACGCCTTCTACCGCGCCGCCGGTCACGTGGGCGCCTATCTGGGAACGCGGCCGGATGCCGTCGAGCAGGCCAGGGACGAGCTGTTGACGGAGTTCCGGGATGTGGCCGAGAACGGCCTCACGCCGGCCGAGATCGAGAGGACGAAGCTGCAGCTGAAGGGTCAGATCCTGCTCGGTCTCGAGTCCACGGTATCTAGGATGCAACGTCTGGCGGGCCTGTCGCTG
>JBDGZR010000138.1:0-15070 GCA_039588495.1 Gemmatimonadota bacterium
GGACAGTAACTGGGACAGTAAACAGTAAGCCGAGCATAGACTTTCGAAGCGACAGATGAAGAGGTGAGACGATGCCTCGCGTAAAAACGAATATCGCGCGAAACAAGCGCAAGAAGAAGCTCATGAAGGAAGCCCGCGGCTACTTCGGCGGGCGATCCAAGCTGTACCGGCCGGCCAAGGACGCGGTTGAGCGTGGATGGGAGTATGCCTATCGCGACCGTCGCCGCCGCAAGCGGGATTTCCGGGCGCTGTGGATCAGCCGGATCAACGCCGCGGCGAGGGAGAACGGCCTCTCCTACTCGCATTTCATCAGCGGGCTGCGAGGTGCCGGTGTCGACCTCAACCGAAAGGTACTGGCGGATCTGGCCGTCCGGGAGCCGGCGGCGTTCGCCGAGCTGGTACAGGTGGCCAAGGACCAGCTGCGCTGAGGCTGGCATGACCGAGCCGGTTCAGCTGGTCGACGCTCTGGAGCGGATCGAGGGTGAAGGCCTCGCCTCGATCGAGGCGGCGGACTCGCTCGAAGCGCTCGAAGCGCTCAGGGTCCGATACCTGGGTCGAAGCGGCGACTTGGCCGGCATGCTGAGCCGCATCGGCCAGGCGCCACCCGAGGACCGCCGGGCGATCGGCCAGGCGGCAAACACCGCCAAGCGCCGGCTGCAGGAGGCGCACACCTTTCGACAGGCGGCCCTGGAGAGCGCCGAGTCGGCGGGCGTCGCGCAGGCGGACCTCACGATGCCCGGTCGCCGAGCCTGGGAGGGGGGCGTGCATCCGGTGACTCGGGTCATCGATGAGATCTGCGAGATCTTCCGAGAGCTCGGCTTCTCCAAGGTGCGAGGTCCGGAGGCGGAGACGGAGTGGTACAACTTCCAGGCCCTCAACATCCCGCTCGAGCATCCGGCGGCCGACATGTGGGACACCTTCTACCTGGCTGACGGGGTCACACCTTCTACCTGGCTGACGGGGTCGTCCTCCGCAGCCACACGTCCCCGGTGCAGGCCCGCATCATGGAGACGCACGAGCCGCCCGTGAGGGTCGTCGTTCCCGGCCTGTGCTACCGGCGGGATCCGTTCGATCCGACGCACGCGCCCGCCTTCGAGCAGATCGAGGGGCTGGCCGTGGACGAAGGGATCGACTTCGTGGAGTTCCGATCCACCATCGAGCATTTCGTTCATCGCTTCTTCGGCCGGGAGACGACGGCTCGATTTCGCCCCGCCTACTTTCCCTTCACCGAGCCGTCGGCCGAGGTCGACGTCTCGTGTCACATGTGCGGGGGATCGGGGTGCTCCACCTGCAAGGGAACGGGCTGGATCGAGATCATGGGCTCCGGAATGGTGCACCCGGCCGTGTTCGAGGCGGTAGGGTACGATCCGGAGCGGTACACGGGCTACGCGTTCGGCATGGGCTCGGCCCGGATCGCCATGCTCAGGTACGGGATCCCGGACATCCGGCTGTTCTATGAGGGGGATGCCCGTTTTCTGGCTCAGTTTCGCTAGTCCAACGCCCCGGACGGATTGCGGTGGCGGCGTCGCGAATCGCCGCGTATGTTTGGCTACCTAAAGCCGTTTCTGCGGTCGACGCTTTAAAGTCAACTAAAATATACGTGTTGCAAGTGAGAGCGGGTTCTCCTCATGGAGTCCCCTGGGAGATGATTCGGTGAAAGTCTCCGTCAACTGGCTTCGAGAGCTGGCTCCCGGGATCGAGGGATCGCCCGAGGAGCTTGCCGATCATCTCTCCATGACCGCCGTCGCCGTCGACGAAGTCCACCGCATCGGCGCCGGGATCGAGAGCGTCGTGGTGGCGCGGGTCGAGGAGACGACGGCGCACCCGGATGCCGATCGACTGAACCTCGCTTCCATCACGGTCGGGCCGGACGAGCCCATCGGAGTCGTCGTCGGAGCGCCGGTGCGGGCAGGAGCGCTCTATCCGCATGCACCGCCCGGCACGACGCTGCCCGACGGACTGAAGATCGAGGCCCGGGTGATCCGCGGCCAGACGAGCCACGGGATGCTGTGCTCGGAGCGCGAGCTGGGGCTGGGCTGGGACCACTCGGGCATCCTCGAGCTTCCACCGGACCTGGTGCCCGGCGAGCCGCTCGCCGAGGCGCTGGGCTTCCCGGATCACGTCCTGGAGCTGGATCTCACCCCGAACCGGGCCGATCTGGCCGGGCATCTCGCGGTGGCGCGCGAGCTGGCGCCGGAGGGCGAGGCCGGCCTCGTGCTCCCGTCCTTCGGATCGTCCGCCGATTCCTGGAAACCGACCTGGGTCGATGGAAAAAGCGATGTCTCGGCGGCCGGGGTGCGCGTGGTCATCGAGGATCCGGAACGGTGCAGCCGCTTCCTCGGAATCGTGATTCGGGGGGTGTGCGTCGGTCCCTCTCCGGCCTGGCTGGCCGCGCGGCTCTGGGCGCTCGGCGGCCGACCGATCAACAACGTCGTGGATGCCACGAACTACGCGATGCACGAGCTCAACCATCCCCTCCATGCCTACGACCTGGCGACCCTGCGAGGTCCCGAGGTCAGGGTGCGAGCCGGGAGGGGAGGGGAACGGCTGCGCACGCTGGATGGCGAGGAGCACGCTCTCTCCGAGGTTTCCTCCGTCATCGCGGACGCAGACGGAGCCATCGGCCTCGCCGGAGTCATGGGCGGAGAGGGGACAGAGGTCAGTCCGACGACTACCGACGTGTTCCTCGAGTGCGCCGTCTTCGACCCACTTCGCACGCGACGGACGGCACGGCAGGCCGGCCTCTCCACCGATGCGTCCTATCGTTTCGAGCGAGGCGTGGATCGCACGGACGTCGAGAAGGCGATCACCCGCTGCGCCCGCCTGATTCTCGCGACGGCGGGTGGTCGGGCCGAGGAACAGGCGGTTCGGGTCGGACCACCGACCGGAGAGCGGATCGTGCTGGAGCTTCGGCCCGCCCGCGTGCGTCAGGTGCTCGGCCGGAGCTTCGAGCGGGAGGAGCTGACCAGCATTCTAGCCCCGATCGGCTTCGAGCCTGCCAACGGGTCCGGGAAGGGGGATGATTCGCCGCTTCGCCTCTACGTGCCGGGTTGGCGTAACGACGTTACTCGTGAGATCGACCTCGTGGAGGAAGTGGCGCGCCGACATGGGTACAACCGCTTCGAGGGCGGCGCCTTCGCGGTGCGGCCGAGCTCCGTGCCCGACGATCAGGCGTGGGAACGCGCCGGGCGCGTCCGCCGGCTCTTCGTGGCCCGAGGCTACCTGGAGGCTCGGAGCGCGAGCTTCGCCACGGGCCGGCGAGCCGGTCCGGACGCCGTGGAACTGCGAAACCCGCTCTCGGCCGAGGAGGCCCGGCTGCGCACCGACCTGATCGCATCGCTGCTCGACCGGCTGGAGTACAACCTGGCGCGGGGCCGCAGGGATGTGAGGCTGTTCGAGATCGGGACGGCCTTTGCAGCGAGAGACGATGAGGAATCTCCGGCTCTGCCGCTCGAGGATCTGCGGGCCGCTTTCGTGGTGACAGGAGGTCGTGAGCCCGAGCACTGGGGAGGCGAGACCGCCGACGTGGGCCTCTGGGATCTCAAGGGCCTGGCCGAAGAGGTCGCCGAGGATCTTCTCGGTGGCGGCGTCGCGCCGATTCTCCCTGACGCCGGCGGGAGGGTCGCAGAGGCCGGCCTGGGGCCGGTCGCCCGGTGGCTCGAGGGCGAGGCGTTCGAGCTCCAGGGGCAGGGGCGGGTCATCGGTCTGGCCGGCCGTGTCATGGCCTCCGCCGTGGATGCCCCTCGTTGGGCCGCTCCGGTGTGGGCCGGTGAGTTTCGGCTCGCCGCCGTTCGACTTGACGAGGAGCCGGCCTTCGCGCCGCTCTCGCCGTACCCTCGCGTCGGCAGGGACCTCGCGATCATCGTGTCGGAGAAGCATACGGTCTCGGAGCTCGAGGAGATCATTCGGGAAGCGTGCCCACCCTTCCTCGAATCGGTGTGGCTGTTCGATGTGTACGAGGGCGAGGAGATCCCGGACGGAAGCCGGAGCCTCGCCTGGCGGTTCCGCTTCCAGGCCGCCGACCGCACACTCACCGACGAGGAGGTGGATGCTGCAATGAACGCCGTAACTTTTGCCCTGGAGGATAAGCGCGATGCCCGCATCCGAACGTCCTGACTCCGAAGGAGAGGACCAAGCGATGGAAGAGGTCGTGGCCGACGCTCCCGACATCGAGGTGGAGATCACGAGTCTCGAAGCGGCGGTGGAATCCCTCACCAGCAGCTTCGGAGCCATGAGGGAACGGGCGAGCGTCGCCGAGGAGAACCACCGGAAGCTGGCCGAGGCGTTGCGGGACACCGATCTGGAGGAGATGGCTCCGACGGAGCTGCAATCCCGGCTCGAGGAGCTGGCAGAGGAGAACGGGCGCCTCCGAGCAGCCGTGAACGAGGCAAGAGGCCGGGCGGACCGCATACGGAGCCGCCTGATGTTGATGGAGGATGAGCTGGCTGATGACTGAGAACGATGAGATGGACGGCGATCAGAAGGCCGTGAGGGTGACGATTTTCGGCGAAGACTACCTCATCCGGTCGGAGATGGGTGAAGCGTATACCGAGCGTTGCGCTCGCTACGTGGACTCGGCGATCCAGGAAGCGCACGTGCGAGGACACGTGGCCGAGCCGCACAAGGCGGCGATCCTCGCTGCCATGCAGATCACGGATCGACTCTTCAGGGCGCACGCGGATGCGGAAGACCTGCAGCGTGAGCTGGGGGATCGGGCTACCGTGATGCGCGGGCAAATCGAGGCGGTGCTGGGCGCGGGCGACTGATCCCCGGCCCGCTTGCGACGCTATCGGCGGCGGCCCAACTTGATGTTGCCAGTGTGTGCTGCCGGGCTTTGGAGATTTCTCGTTCCTGTACATAGATGCGGCGTGTCGCTCCGCGACGCGTCGCCGGTTGCTCATCTCGGCTGACGGTCGGCGCGCGCAAGCGCTCGACCTTTTTTTTTGCTTCTGCGGGGCGTCCCAGGAACCCCGCCGACATAGATATTCGGAGCCCGATGGAACTCGAGATCACCGTTATCGTCGTTGCGCTCGCTCTCGCGTTGGGAGTCGGAGCGGGCCATCTGCTGGAGCGCCGCCGAGCGGTGCGCGGGAGGGAGGATCTCGCCAGCGAGCGAGAGCGCGTGGTCAAGGAGGCGGAGCGTGAGGCCTCGAATATTCGCAAATCGGCAGAGCTTTCCGGGAAGGATGAGGCCTACCGCCTGAAGGCGGAGTGGGAGAAGGAGGCGGACGGCCGGCGCTCGGATCTCGAGCGGATAGAGACGCGGCTGGCGGAGCGCGAAGAGCTGCTGGACCGAAAGCTGGCTCTGCTGGACGAACGGGAGGAGCGGCAGGAGAGACGGAGCGCCGACATGAAGGCGCAGGCGGACGAGCAGGAGAAGGCCGCCGAGCGTCTCGATCTTCGCGCGGGCGAGTTGGACAAGGAGTTGGAGAGGCTGTCCGGCATCACGCGGGATGAGGCGCGAAAACAGCTGATCAGGCATCTCGAGGATCAGGCACGCGCGGAGACGGCGCGCCGGGTGCGCGACCTCAAGGAGCGTGCTCGCCGCGAGGCGGAGCGGGAGGCCAAGAAGATCATCTCGATGGCCATAGAGAAGTTGGCCGTCGATCACTCTTCAGAGACCACGGTCTCGGTCGTTGCACTGCCCAGCGATGACATGAAAGGGCGGATCATCGGCCGAGAGGGCCGGAACATACGCTCTTTCGAGGCCATTACCGGCGTGGACGTCGTCGTAGACGACACACCGGAGGCCGTGATTCTCTCCAGCTTCGATCCGATCCGCCGCGAGATCGCACGCCTGGCCATGGAACGGCTGGTGGCGGATGGGCGCATCCATCCCGGCCGGATCGAGGAGGTCGTGGAGAAGGCCCGAGAGGACGTCCAGAAGTCGATGACGGAAGCCTCGGAAGAGGTCCTCTACGAGCTGGGCATTCACGATCTGCACTCCGAGCTCATCGAGCGGCTGGGCGTACTTCGCTACCGCACCAGCTACGGGCAGAACCAGCTCCAGCACGCGCGCGAGGTGGCTCTGTTGGCCTCCAACATGGCCGCAGAGCTCGGCCTGGATGGCCAGATGACCAAGCGAATGGGGTTGCTGCACGATATCGGCAAGGCGCTCACCCACGAGCACGAGGGGACCCACGTAGAGCTCGGCTACGAGCTCTGCAAGCGTTGCGGCGAGAAGGAGCCGGTGCTCAACGCCATCAAGGCGCACCACGACGAGGAGCCGGCGCTCTTCGCGGAGACGTTCCTGGTCACCGCAGCCGATGCGATCTCCGGCGCCAGACCCGGCGCGCGACGCGAGTCGTTTGAGCACTACGTGAAGCGCCTTGAGAAGCTGGAGAAGATCGCGTCCTCGTTCGAAGGCGTCGAGAAGGTCTACGCGATTCAGGCGGGCCGGGAGATCCGGGTCATGGTGACGCCCGACCGGGTTGGTGACAAAGAGATGGCGGAGCTGAGTGAAGAGACGGCTCGCCGCATCGAAGAGGAGCTTCAGTACCCGGGCCAGATCAAGGTGGTAGTGGTCCGGGAGACCAGGGCCGTGGACTTCGCTCGCTGACCCAGCCTGCGGTCCGGCCCGCCGCCCACAAGAACGAGGCCTACGCATGCCAGCCGAACTGATAGACGGAAAGCGAATCGCGGCGGAGATCCGGGCCGAAGTAGCGGAAAGCGCGCTCGCACTGACCGAGCGGGGCACGCGTCCGGGTTTGGCCGCCGTACTCGTTGGAGATGACCCTGCCTCGCAGGTCTATGTTCGAATGAAGAAGCGCGCCTGCGAGGAAGCGGGCATCTACGCTCCCGACATGCATCTGCCCGCCGGCATCTCACAGAGCGAGCTCCTGGACAGGGTGGAGCAGCTCAACGAGGATCCGAAGATTCACGGGATCCTCGTTCAGCTTCCTCTGCCCGATCCCCTGGACGAGGCCGAGGTGATGTTGCGCGTCAGGCCGGAGAAGGACGTGGATGGGTTTCATCCCGTAAACGTCGGACGGATGGTGAGCGGCGACCCGGACGCGTTTCGTCCGGCGACGCCGGCCGGGATCCAGGAGCTGCTGAAGCGGATCGACTGCGATCCGCAGGGCAAGCACGTCGTCGTCATGGGACGATCCAACATCTGGCCGAGATCCTCTCCCAGAAGCAGCCGTGGGCCAACGCGACGGTCACGCTCGCCCACAGCCGAACCCACGACATGGGTGAGATCGGGCGTCTGGGAGACATTCTGATAGTGGCGATCGGCCGTGCCGACTTCGTCACGCCGGACATGGTGAAGCCGGGAGCCGTGGTGATCGATGTCGGGGTCAATCGGGTGGACGACCCGACGCGCGAGAAGGGATATCGCCTTGTCGGCGACGTGGATTTCGACGGGGTACGGGAGGTGGCCTCGTGGATCACCCCCGTGCCGGGAGGGGTCGGTCCGATGACGATCGCGATGCTGCTCAAGAACACGATCAAGGCAGCCGGGCGATTCGCCGCGTAGACGCGGAACCGGGGCGGCCGGGCCACCCGTGACCGAGTTCTCACAGGGCTCGCTCTTCGGGGCCGGCGGGCTCGCTCCGGGTGAAGCCGAGCTTCCGGAGGACACCAAGGAGCTCCCGGCGGATGGCGGCGATCTCCCGGCCGAGGCTCTTGCGGAGGAGAGGTTCGAGCCGAGCGGCGGAAGCGGCGAGGTAGTAGCTCCGGGGAGCTCGGCTGAAACGGCCCTGCCCGTCTCCGAGGTCAACGCCGCCGTGCGGGGCGTGCTCGAGGCCTCCTTCGCTCCGCTCTGGGTGGTCGGGGAAGTAGCCAATTGGCGCCGCGTGAGCTCCGGCCACTGCTACTTCAGCCTTCGAGACGAATCGGCTCAGGTCTCGTGCGTGCTCTGGCGTAGCGACGCCGCCCGGCTTCCGACCGATCCGGAAGAGGGCATGGAAGTGTGCGCGTACGGCAGCCTGTCCCTCTACGAGACGCGGGGGCAATACCAGCTGGTCGTCCAGCAGCTGGAGGCGAAGGGGGAGGGCCTGTGGAGGCTGGCCTTCGAGCGCACGCGCCGCCGTCTGGAAGCCGAGGGTCTCACGGATCCGGCCCGACGCCGGACGCTTCCCGCGCTGCCGCGCCGCGTCGGCATCGTGACCTCCAGAGAAGGAGCGGCGCTCCACGACGTGGTGTCGGTGATCAGGCGCCGGGCGCCGTGGACTCACATCCTCCTCTCGGCCTGTCGGGTTCAGGGAGAGGGGGCCGCAGGGGAGATCTGCGCTGCGCTGGACGCCGTCTGCCTGCATCCTGAAGTGGATGTGGTCGTGCTCACCCGGGGCGGAGGCTCGGTGGAGGACCTCTGGTGCTTCAACGAGGAGGTCGTCGCCCGCGCCGTCGCCGGGTGTCCGGTGCCGATCGTGACGGCCGTCGGCCACGAGGTCGACGTGACGATCGTGGACCTCGTGGCTGATCTGAGAGCGCCGACTCCATCGGTCGCGGGAGAGCTAATCGTGCCCGATGCCGCCGATTTGAGAGTCGCCGTGCGGCGTGGATCCTCCGCTCTGGCGGCCGCCCTTCGCTCCCGGTCCCGCAGGGCCGAAGAGCGAGCCTCCCGTGCCTCCGAGCGCCTGGGCGACGGTGTCGTCCGCTTCACCGACCGATGCGGCGTTTGGCTCGATGGGCTCGGGGGACGGCTCGAGGCGCTCAGTCCGCTCGCCACGCTGGAGCGCGGCTACGCGGTTCCATTGGACGCCGAGGGTCGCGTTCTCAGGGGAACCCGGATGTTCGAGCCCGGCGACTCGTTCCGGCTTCGCGTGGTGGACGGTGAGGTCGCAGCGAGGGTGGAGGCCACGGGTGTCACAGCGGCGGGAGCCGAAGAGGGACGGGAGACGTCGTCATGAGCGAAGAGCTGGATTTCGAGGCCACGATGGCCGAGCTGGAACGCATCGTGGCCGCCCTGGATCGGGAGGAGTTGGATCTGGACGAAGCGCTCCGTCTGTTCGAGGACGGCGTCGGCCACGTGCGGAGGGCAAATCGGCTGCTCGAGGACGTCCGGGGTCGCATCGAGGAGCTGATCGAGGCATCCTCCGACGAGGTGCGCACCGTAGAGTTGGCTGTCGAGGTATCTGATGAGGAGAAGGCGAATGCCGACTGAGCGGCTCGTGGTCGGGTCGGGGGGCGTCGGAAGATGAAGCTCGGCGTGCTCGGCAACCCCGGGTACCCGCACCTGGCCGACGTTCTTGCCCGCCTCGGCCGGGTTGCCGAGTCCCACGGCATCGGCCTCTACCTCCACGAGGACCTCGTCGCCGCGGCGGGCGAGGTGGAGCATGTCGGGGACCTGGATGCGGCTTGGCCCGAGATCGGCTGCCTTCTCACCCTCGGCGGCGACGGCACCTTGTTGCGCGGCGCCCGGTTGGCGGGCCCGAGCGGCGTCCCGATACTGGGCTGCAACGTGGGCCGCCTGGGCTTCCTGACCTCGATTCCGCTCGACGAGCTCGAAGCGGCCATCCAACGGGTCGCGGCGGGGGACTACGAGCTGGATGTGCGGCTCGCTCTCGACGTCGGCCTGCAGCGGAGAGCCGGTGCGACCCGCGCCGGCCGAGAGGGCGGCGAAGAGGCCGGTGAGGATGCGTTCTACGCGCTGAACGACGCCGTCGTCCACAAGAGCGGCTTCGCCCGGCTCGTACAGCTGCGGGTCTGGGCCGACGACGAGGAGCTCGGCCAGTACAGCGCAGACGGGCTCATCATCTCCACCGCGACCGGCTCGACGGCGTACAGCCTCTCGGCGGGCGGGCCGATCCTCGTGCCGGGTCTCGACGCGATCATCGCAACGCCCGTCTGCCCGCATACCATGGCGGTTCGACCGGTCGTGCTGCCCGCCACGGCCTGCATCACGGTCGCGATCGACACGGGCGCCGAGGAAGTCGTTCTCACCGTCGACGGACAGGTCGGCAGCAGGCTTCACGATGGCGACCGCGTGATCGCGCAGCGGTCCGACCATCCCGTGCGCCTGATCCGCTTCCCGGGACAGACGTTCTTCTCGGTTCTTCGCCGAAAGCTCAGGTGGGGTGATGTGCGTCCGCCGGAAGTTGGCGGGAAGGGCGCCGGCTAGAAGACCTTGAACGGCAGCCTGAGATAGACGGTCACCCTGTCGCCGGCAGGCGTCTGCCCCCCCGAGCCGGCGATCGAGGTCTGGTAGATGAGCGAGACCTCCACCGGCAGGCTTGTCCGGCCCACCTCCCATAGATCCTGGGTGCGGTAGAATATGCCGAACCCGAGCATGTGGCGGGTCTGGGACGTCTCCACCTCGAGCGGCTCCGCGGAGGCCGCCGAGCCGGCGAGGAGCAGGTACTCGTCGTCTCCCTTGTTCCAGAAGCTGTACTCGGCCCCGACCGACAGAGCGTTGTTGATGTTGAACTGGGGGGCCAGGCGGGCCGCGATGTAGTTGCCCAGCTTCCGTTGCAGCGTGCCGAGGGTGGACGCGAGGCCGAACGGTTGATCGGGCGGGTTCACGCGCAGGTCGACCTCGTCTTCCATCTGGAGGCCGAAGTATCCGCTGGCCAGGAAGAGGAACCGGGGTCCCACGCGGATGTCCTGATAGAGCGAGATCTCGATGTCGGTCGTCCCGTCCCCGATCGGGATGTCGAGGAAGTTGGAGGGGTCCAGGTAGGGAGCGCCGTTCACCTCGCCGAGGGGAAAGCGGTACTTCCCACCGATGGTCGTCCGGAATTGGACCGTCGGCGGCCGTCGTGCAAGTCGGAGCAAGGCCTCGCTGTGCTCGACGGGTCGTCGCGCCTCGGCGCCCTCGCCTTCTTCTCCCTCCGGGAGCGCCTCTCCTGCGCCCTCTTCGGGCTCGAGCGGGGTGGGCGGAGGCTCCTCGAAGGCGGTGATCGGCGTGAACGTATCGATGAGGCCGATCCTCAGGCCCACCTCCAGCTCCCCGACCGAATAGCCCCGCCGCACGGTCCCCGGGGGGTCGCCGTCCAGCTGGGTGCTGGCGAACAGAGCGGCCAGGTCCGACGCCGTCGCGCTGGCAGGCAGCTCCAGGGCTGGCAGGGCGAGGCCGAACGCCGTGTACCCCGTCGCGATCGCGTCGTACGCGGCGGTCATCTGCTCGCCGGCCGTCGTGATCCCGACGGGAAGGAAGAGGTTCTCCATCACCCTCCGCTGGAGCGCCTCGGAGTAGGTCGTCGAGTTGGCGAGCAGGGCGAGCGCCAGAGCGGTCTCTTCCGGCGTCAGCGTCCCCCCGTCGATCAGTTCGGCCAGCTGGGTTTCCGCGGCCTCGATCTCTCCGAAAAAACCGGCCGGATCCTCGATGGCGGTCATGCCGCCCGTCACGGTGGCCGAGGTCGTGTCGTAGCCGAAAAACGACTCCGAGCGGGTTTGGACGAGGGGAACCGTGACGTCCAGCGAGAGCCGATCCAGAATGCCGATCTCGAGTCCCAGCGGGATGGCGACCGACCGGTTGGATATCTCACGGTAGTCGAGGCCTCCGAACGAGAGGTCCTCGGGCGCGAGCGGGTCGTAGCCGAGGGCGTCGGCATCCGAGTTGATGTCCGCGAGAAAGGGCAGGGCGTTGGGATAGAGCCGGTCGGTCAGCGGACCGCCGAAGTCGGCGGTCAGAGGCTCTTTGGCCCCATCGGCCGCGAGCTCCGAGTCGAGGGCGAACTGGCTGCTCCAGAAGCCGAGCGATGGCGTGAGCTCGAACCAGAACTCTCCTCCACGAGGGAGCCGCCCGTCCTGGACCGTGGGTATCTGGCCTTCGGCCGCTCCCGGCAGCACGAGCAGCGCGGCGAGGAGGCCCAGGCTCGCGGCCCCGAGCGGGGACCGCGTCGGTCCGGAGCCGGCTCCGGATCTCTTTCGGAAGCTGACGGGCAACCCTGGCTCCTCTCGGCAGGGAACGGGGGAGAGACGGCGGCAGTATAGGCGGAGCGACGGGAAGCAGACAAGCTGTCCGCCACACTTTTTCTCGCCGCTCCGACGCATTAGTGTTGACGGCGTGTGGCGCCGTGGCCGAGTGGTTAGGCAGGGGCCTGCAAAGCCCCGTACTCCGGTTCGAATCCGGACGGCGCCTCTTATGCATCACAGCCCGCACGTCTCCAGCTCGCAGCCCTCCGGAGCGCTGCCGTGACGGCGCGGCTGAGCGGTCAGAACATCCTCTATCTGCTGCTGATCTTCCTTCCGATCTCGCTCGTTCTGGAGTACGGCATCCATGCGGACGGGACCGCGATCTTCATCACTTCGGCGTTGGCCATCATCCCGCTGGCGGGGATCCTCGGGCTGGCCACCGAGAAGCTGGCCGAGCACTACGGCGCGGGGATGAGCGGCCTGCTGAACGCGACGTTCGGGAACGCGGCCGAGCTCATCATCGCACTCATCGCGTTGAACGCGGGACTGTACGATCTCGTCAAGGCCTCGATCACCGGCTCGATCATCGGCAATACGCTCATCGTCTTCGGCCTGAGCGCCCTGCTTGGCGGCCTCAAGTTCCACACCCAGACGTTCAACCGGACGGCCGCCAGCATGGGGGCCACGCTCCTTCTGCTCAGCGCGGTCGGGCTCGTGGTCCCCTCGATCTTCCACGGAATCGCGTCGGGCACCTCGGTCGGCGTGGAGCGCACGCTGAGCCTGGAGATCTCGATCGTCCTCATGGTGACGTACATCCTCAGCCTCGTCTTCACGCTCAAGACGCACAGCCAGCTCTACACGGGAGTCGTGCCCTCGGAGGTGGATCCCGAGACCGCCGAGGCGGTCGAGGAGGTCGTGGGACCGCACTGGTCGAAGAGGAAGGCCCTCCTGGTGCTGGTAGGAGCGGCGGCGCTGGTGGCCTGGATGAGCGAGCTGCTCGTGGGCGGCGTGCACGACGCGGGCGAGGCGCTCGGCATGACGGAGGTCTTCCTGGGCGTCATCGTGATCGCCCTGGTCGGCAACGCGGCCGAGCACTCGACGGCCGTGCTGATGGCGCTCAAGAACAAGATGGACCTGGCCGTCCACATCGCGATCGGCTCCTCCATCCAGATCGCGCTCTTCGTCGCGCCGTTGCTCGTCTTCCTGAGCTACGTGATCGGTCCCGCTCCCATGGACCTCCACTTTACTGCTCTGGAGGTGTTGGCCGTGGCCCTCTCGGTGCTGATCATCGGCCAGGTCTCCGATGACGGTCAGACTCACTGGATGGAGGGTGTGCAGCTCATCGCCGTCTACCTCATCCTGGCGCTCGCCTTCTACCACCTCCCCGCCTGATCCCCGGCCGCCGTCCGGCGGCCCTCTCTCCTCGTTGACGTCGGGTTGAAGGGTCGGTCGCACTCTTCTCCAAGCTTTCGTTTCCTCGACAAGGAGTGAGAATCATGCCCAATCCGAATCGCTCGCGGTTCTATGCGAGCGCCCTGGCCTTTCTGGCGGCGGCCTGCCTCTATCTCGCCGTTCCCGGCCAGCCACAGGCGGCGGCGGCGACCTGTAACGGCTCGAACACCGGCAAGGTGTGCTGGCAGAACGAGTCGTGCGTGGAGATGCTGTTCTACAATCAGTGCACGACCACGTACAAGTACTTCCCCGCGGCCGGTGGGGGCGGAGGCGGTACCGACCCGTCGTTCCAGGAGCCGGGCGGTGGCGGGTGCCAGTGGGGCGAGGACTACATCGGCTGGGCGCCCCGGCGCTGCAGCTGAGCGGCCGTCGCTTCACAGGAGCGCGTCTGCTGTTCTCGGCGGCCGCGCTTCTGACGGCCCTTTCCGCGGTCCGCCTCGGCGAGTATCGCGCCATCTCGGCTCCCCATGTCCCGATCGATGGCGTCGAACGCCCGACGCTCGTGCTGCTGTTTCAACCTGAGGACTGTCGCCGGTACGGGGGATTGGTGGAGCGCTGGAATCGCCTGGCCGAGCGAGGCCATGTGGATGTCATTGGGGTCGGGATCGGCTTCCCGTCCGCGTCCGCCGCGCGAGATTCGATTCTCGGGAAGCTCCGGCCGGGGTTCCCCGTGCGATACGATCTCGGTCACGTCGCTGAGCGGCTGCTTGCCAGAGCGGGCCAGCGCCGCACGCCGACGAGCGTCCTGCTCGACGCGGCGGGCCGGCCACTTCTGGTTCTTCCGCCGGTGTCGGACGCGGGCGTGCAGCGGGAGGCCGGCCGACTCATCGAGGAGTACGCTCGACGAGTCGCAGGGGCTGGGGGATGAACGAGGCCGGAGTACCGATGAGGTGCGGGGTCGCTTTGGCAGCGTTGTGCCTGTGGAGCGGTTGCGGCCCCGATCGGGGAGGCGCTGATCGGGGCGGAGGCGCCGAGTCCGGAGGTCGTCGTTGGGCGGCGGTCTCGTGGGACACGGTGTTCGTCGTGGGCGGCCCCGAGGACACGCTGCTCCATCTGCCGACACGCCTCGCCGCTGACGATGTCGGCGCATCGGTCCTGGATCGCGAAGCCGGTCGCGTCCTTCGGTTTGACAGTAGCGGCCGTCTTTTATGGAGCTTCGGCCGCAAGGGCGAAGGACCCGAGGAGTTCGCTCACCCTCGCGACATCAAGATGGACCGCCGGGGGAGAACCTGGGTGCTGGATGTCGCGAACGGGCGCATCGTCATGATCGGCGAGGACGGAGCCTCCGACGGGCGAATCCCGCTCTCGGCCGTGGGACGGACCGCGGATGCCATCGTTCCGGTAGAGGGTGGTGGGGTGATCCTCCTGACGTTCGAAGCCGAGCGACCGATCGTTCGGCTGTCGCACAGCGGCGAGGTCCTCGAACGCGTTTCATTCCCATCGCCTGAACACGAGCGGCTGCATCCGCTGGCCTCCCAGCTGGTCGTCGGCCACGATCCGGGAGAAGGAAGATGGGTGGGGGCCTACGGGCTCGGCGATGGCTTCTTCGCCTTTCTCTCCACCAGCTGGCTCGGATATCGAGGCCGGTACATCGAACGGGTGGAGTTTCCCCGAGTCGTGCAGAGGGGCCGATTCAATCTCGGCAGCAGGGAGCGCGCCTCCTGGCTCACCGAAGTGACATTCGCGGCCGAGACGGTCTCGCTCTCTCGCGGCCGTATCTACGTCTATTTCGGCGGGGTTTCGTCCGAGCGCCATCAGGTGATGGATGTCTATTCGGCGGACGATGGCTCGTACGTGGAGAGCCTGCGCCTGCCGATCC
>JBDGZR010000139.1:0-15927 GCA_039588495.1 Gemmatimonadota bacterium
CCGAAGATGAGCTCGACGTCGTCACCGGCGGCTTCCTGGACGATCGAGTTGATCGTCGTCACCTCATCGATGGCGAGGTCCGTGCCGCCCGTGATGTTCACCAGGACGCCCGTGGCGCCGTTGATGGATACGTCCTCGAGCAACGGCGAGCAAATCGCCTGCTGGGCCGCATCTACGGCGCGGTTCTCGCCGGACGACTCGCCCGTGCCCATGAGGGCCGCCCCTCGATTGCCCATCACGGTCCGCACATCGGCGAAATCCACGTTCACTTCGCCGGTCACGCTGATGAGGTCAGATATCCCCTGCGTGGCGTGAAGCAGCACTTCGTCCGCCTTCTTGAGCGCGTCGCGAAAGCTGGTTCCTTCTACGCAGATCGAGAGCAGTCGCTCGTTCGGCACGACGATCATGGTATCGACCGCCGCGCGCAGCTCCTGCAGGCCGATTTCGGCATGACGCATCCGCCTCTTGCCCTCGAAGCGGAACGGTCTGGTCACGATCGCCACGCACAGCGATCCCTGCTCACGAGCCATCTGGCCGATCACCGGCGCCGCTCCCGTACCGGTGCCGCCTCCCATGCCGGCGGTGATGAAGACCAGATCGGCATGCTCGAGCGCCTGGCGAACTTCGTCCTGGTTCTCGGCGATCGCCTGGCGGCCGACTTCCGGCCGGGCGCCCGCTCCGAGCCCGCGCGTGAGCTGCTTCCCGATCTGGATCTTCATGTGAGACTGCGAGTTACGAAGAGCCTGCGCATCGGTATTGACCGACACGAACTCGACGCCGTCGAGATCCTCGTCGATCATGCGGTTGACGGCGTTGCCGCCCGCACCGCCGACCCCGATGACTTTCATGCGCGCATTTCGCGCTACGCTGTCCTCGAACTCAAAGATCATCTGCGCCTCCGCGTTGGATGGTTTGGTTTCCGCCGCTTCTTCTAGAAGAAGTCCTTCAGCCACGCATTCGTCTTCTTGACCACTCGCCGCAGCGGGCCTCGGCCGTTGCGCCGCGTCCGCTGGCCGCCATAGGCGGCGAGCCCGACGGAGGTCGCGAACTTCGGCCGTCTCACCGCGTCGGCCAGACCGCTCATCCCGACTCCCGGCTCACCCATTCTGACGGGCAGGTTGAAGACGTTTTGTGCCAACTCGAGCGTTCCCGGCATCGATGCGCCTGTGCCCGTGAGGACGAGGCCGGTACCGAGGATCTCCAGAAGGCTCTGCTCGTCGAGATCCTCGTAGATGAGGCCGAAGATCTCGTCCATTCGCTGCTCGATGATGTGGGCCAGAAGCTCCGCCGATACGCGACGCTTGGCGCCGGGCATCGGGCCGGAGACCTCGATCTTGTCATCGGGCTGGGCCAGCTTCGTCAGGGCCACCCCGAATCGCTCCTTGACACGTTCCGCCTCGTCGGGCGGCACTCCGAGCCCTTTGACGATGTCGCCCGAGACGGTGCGTGCTCCGTAGGGCACGGTGAAGAGACGCATGATCCTGTCGCCCTCGAAGACCGCGACCTCGGTGGAGGCACCCCCAACCTCGATGAGCGCGACACCGCCCTTCCGCTCCCGCTCCTCGAGAACCGCCCAGGCGGTCGCGATCGGGCGGAGGACGATCTCGCGGACCCGGTAGCCGGCCCTGTCCACGGCCTTCCGGAGATCGCGACAGGCGGTGCTCGCGGCCGTGACGATGCAGATCTCCGTCTCCAGCCGCGTCCCCGACATCCCGACCGGATCCTGAATGCCGGGACGGTGATCCACGGAGTAGCCCTGCGGAATCGCGTGGAGCAGCTCCCGCTCCGTGGAAATCGGCACCGCGCGGCCGACCTCCTGGACGCGGCGGACGTCGCCCGCCATCACCTCGGCGCCCGAGATCGCGACGATCCCGGTCGAGTAGGTAAGGTCCACGTGCCGGCCCGGCAGTCCGACGAACACGCTGTCGACCTCGCGTCCGGCCATGAGCTCCGCTTCCCTGAGGCAGGTGTGAACCGCCTCTCGCGTCGCCTCCAGGTTGGTTACGGTGTCGTTGCGCATCCCTTCGGTCGCCGACAGGCCGACGCCGAGCACGCGGGCCGCTGACGGCCCGTTCTCGTGCCTCGCCGACTCGCTGAGGACGACGGCGCAGGTGTGCGTCGACGTGATATCCAGTCCCGTGACAAATCGTTCGCTCGTGATCACCCTCTTTTCCTCGTGCGCAGGACCACCTGTCCATCGAACCGGGCATCGGCAACCGACGCCGCTGAATCGGAGGCGTGGCCCAGAGCCAACTCCACTCGACGCAGCCCCCTGACGGCGTCAGCAGCCAGCAGGAGCACCCGCCCGGTTCGACCCGATTCGATCAGCTCTATCTCCAGCGACTCCGCATCCAGCGGCCACAACTCCGAGATCTGGCCGAAAAAGGCGTCGTCGTACTCCTTGAGGGCCGCCAGCGCGCGCAGCGCACCACATGCCCTGGCGTCGCTCACCCGCCCGTCCTCCACCGCGGCCCCTCCGGTTAGAACGGGCAGGTTCAGGCCCCAGACCGACGGGTCCAGGGGAAGAACTCGGCCCTCCTCATCCACCGGCACGAGCGTCCCGTCCATCACGAGCGCCAGAGGCTGCACCTCGGTCACGCGAATCTCGATGCCCCGCATCCCGACACGGCGCACCCTGGCCTCGCGAACCAGCGTGTGGGACCGGACCCGCGCTTCCCAGGCCAACCCGTCGTCCCAGACCGACGCCTCGGGCCCGATCGCCGCCAGCTGGAGCACCTCGTCGTGCTGCACGAAGACGTTGCCGGTGACTTCGACATGCTCGACCCGAAACACGGGTAACGTTCCGAGCACGGGTGGAGCCCAGAAGGGCGCCCCCAACCCGAGCGCGCCGGCCGTGCCGACGACGATCATCCTCCGGCGTCCTCGTCTCGTCATGCGCCCTCTACATCGCCGAGGCTGCGGGCCGCAGAAGCAGCATCCCCGCGGAGACCGGTCCGCAGATCATGCAGGCGCTCCTACGGCGCGCAGCTCATCCCTTGTGAAGCCCCACAACCGGATCTCGGGCTCCAAATCGACGCCCAACTCATCCAGCGAGCGCCGTCTCGTTTCGATCATGAGGCCCAGGATGTCTTCCGCCCTGGCCTCTCCCATGTTCGCTATGAAGTTCGCGTGCTTTTCGGTGACCACCGCGTCGCCACGGCGGACGCCGCGCATGCCGACTCGGTCCACGACTTCCCAGGCCGACCCGAAGGGCGGACCCGGGTTCTTCCACGTCGAGCCGCAGGAGGGGAGGTCGTAGACCTGGGTCGCGACCTTAAGGCGGCGACGCTCCAGGTGAGCCTCCCGAATGGCTTCCCCGTCCCCGGGGGGCGCCGAGAACGCGCCTCCCATGAACACCCACTCCTCGGATACCTCGACCCCCCGATAGCGGGGCTTCGCCTCGTCGGCCGTCAGGCGGACGGTCTCCCCGGCGGGCGTCATCGCGTCCACCCACAGAGCCCGATCCCAGATGCCCGTGTCCGTGGAGCCCGCGTTCATCCGCAGGGCTCCGCCGATCGTTCCCGGGACGGCTTCGAGAAATGTGTAGCCGCTCCGCGCCCCGCGGCGGGCTTCGTTGACCAGGGCCGGTATCTGCGTGGCCGCGCCCGCCTCGAGCTCCGTCTCGGTGACGGTCAGCCGATCGAACTCTCCCTCGAGGACCAGCACCGGCTCGGAGACGCCCGCGTCCGAGACGAGCGTGTTGGCCCCTCCGCCGAGGACGAGGAAGGATCCGCCGGCGAGGTCCGCCAGGAGGCCATGGAGGCTCGCCGGCGAGTCGGGTCTGCCGAGTCGCGGAGCGAGTCCGCCCACGCGCAGCCGCGTCAGGGGTGCGAGCGGCACCTCAGCCTCCCACCGCATCGGCTCTCTCATCTGCCGCCCGGCGCGCCAGGGCGGTCACATCTCCGGCACCCATGAAGACCACGGCGGCCGGCCGTCGCGCGCTCCTGGCCGTCTCCAGTGCCTCGACATCCGTCGCCAGCCTCACGTCGTCCGCCGCCTCCGCGATCAGACCCGCGTCGACGCCCGGGATCGGCTTCTCCCGAGCCGGATAGATCGGGAGCACAAACGCCTCGTCGGCGGCCGCCAACGCCGCGGCGAACTCGCCGGCGAACATCTGCGTGCGGCTGAACAGGTGAGGCTGGAACACGGCGATCAGACGGCGATTCGGGTAGGCACTTCTCACCGCCGCGAGCGACGCCTCGACCTCGGTCGGGTGGTGGGCGTAGTCGTCCAGCAGGGCGACGCCACCCTGGTCCGAGAGGAGCTGGAGTCTGCGGTCGACGCCGTGAAACCCGCTGAAGGCCTGCCGCAAAGCATCGGAGGCCAGCAGCTCGGCCTCGTGTGAAGGGGCGACCCCCGGCAGGCTGGCACCGACGCCGGCGGGACCAGACAAGTTGAGGGCTATCGCGAGCGCGGCGGCGGCGTTTTGCGCGTTGTGGCGGCCGGGGAGCTCCAGGCGGAACTGCATCTCGCCGCCGGGCGCGAAGAGACGGCAGAGCTGGCTGCTCCCCTCCGTCACCAGCACTTCGACTCGGTAGTCGGCATCGGCGGCGAACCCGTAGCCGAGTCCCCCGAACATCTGGCCGATCCGGCAGGCGCCGGGGTCGTCCGCGCAGTACAGCACCCCATCCCGCTCTTCGGCGCGGCCGGCGAGCGTCCTGAAGGCGACGTCGAGGCTCTCGACGCTTCCGTACGTGTCGAGGTGCTCGGCCTCCACCGAGCTGATCAACACCAGCGACGGATTCAGGTCGAGGAAGGAGCGGTCGTATTCATCGGCCTCCACCACGGCCACCTCGCCCCTCCCGTCGCGGGCGTATCCTTGCCAGGGAGCCACGCGGCCACCGACAGCCACGATCGGATCCAGATCTGCCGCCGTGCATGCGAGGCCGGCGAGCGCGGTGATGGAGGTCTTGCCGTGTGTCCCGGCTACCGCCGCCAGTCGGCGCTCGTTGAGCAAAGCGGCCAGTGCCCGTGAGCGCTTCATCGTAGGCACGCCCAGATCTGCGGCCGCCCGGAGCTCAGGATGCTCGGCCGGCACCGCCGAGGTGTGGACCACGAGGTCGGCTTCCTCGATGTGCGCCGGGTCGTGCCCGGAGGCGAGCCGGGCGCCACGATCGCTCAGTTCGACCAGGTCGTCGACGCCCGAGCGATCGCAGCCACTGACCCGGTAGCCGGCAGCGTCCAGCAGGAGGCCGAGCCCTCGCATGCCGGCACCGCCGATGCCGACCAGGTGAATGTGGGCGCCGGCGGCGGGGAGCTCCCAGAGTCCAGGTTGCCGAACGGTCATCGCTCCCCTGCCTCCACCGAGCGCCCACTCGAGTCCGTCGCCGCCGGACGGGAGGGCTCCGTGGCCGCCAGATCCAGGAGCTCGCACGCGATCCGCTCCGCCGCATCGGGCGCGCCGCGTTCCAGCGCCGCCCGTGCCATCCGGGACCGCAGCGCCTCGTCCGTCAGGAGGCCGCATGCCACGTCCCACAGCTCGCCCGGCTTCAGCTCCGACTCCAGACGCATCACCGCCGCGCCGGCCGCCTCCACCGCCCTGGCGTTGGTGGATTGGTGGGCTCCCGCTCCGGGAAATGGCACTAGCACGGCCGGTACCCCCGCCGCCTGCAGCTCCGCCAGGAACATCGCCCCGGCCCGTGAGATCGCGAGGGACACCCGGTCGAGCTGAGCCCCCAGATCCGGGATGAACGGCTCCACCCGGATCCGGTCGGCGAACGGAAGATGGGCCATCGTCTCGGCCACCTGATCCCTGTGCGCCGGCCCCGTCGCCCAGACCAGATGGACGTCCTCCGGCCAGGTCGACGCCGCGGCCAGATCCTCCAGCAACTGCCGGTTCAGGCCCAGCGCTCCCTGACTGCCTCCCGTCACCAGCACCACGCGGCCTGGCGGCCAGTCGTACGGCGCCCCCACCGGCTCGATCGCCACCGGGTTCCCGTACGCGAACACCCGGGTGCTCTTCCCCACCTTCAGGCGCCCCTCCGCCTCCGGGTATCCCAGGTGCACCTGATCCACCCGGGGAGCCAGCAGACGGGTCACGAGTCCCGGCTCGGCGTTCTGCTCCTGGAGCGCCGTTCTCGCTCCACGGCGAATCGCCCACAGGAGCGCCGGCCCCGACGCGTATCCACCCGTCCCCACCACCAGGTGCGGATCCCACTCCGAGAAGGCCCGCGAAAGCCCTCGAAGAACGGCCGGTGTCGACGTGAGCAACCGCCAGTTCCGCCACGGCCGGCTCCGGTGAAGCGGCTGCATCGGCAGAAGCCGGTGCTCGTAGCCGCTCTCTGGAAGGACCCTCGCCTCGATCCCCCGGCTCGCACCGATGAAGCTCAGCCGAACCGCGGGATCCAGCCGGCGCAGGGCACGCGCCAGATTCAGGGCCGGATAGAGATGGCCACCCGTGCCACCGCCCGCGAGGAGTATCCGGAAGCCGGCCACGGCTCAGCATCTCCGCTGCTTCGCAATGTTGACGAGGATGCCGGTGACCCCCAGCGCGAGGACGAGCCCGGTACCGCCGGCGCTGATAAACGGGAGGTTCACTCCGGTGGTCGGGAGGACCCCGAGGGTGACGCCGATGTGGGCGAAGGCACCCATGGCCACCATCGCGGTGAGGCCCACGGCCAGGAGCCGGCCGAACAGATCCGGCGCCGAGCCGGCGATCCGCATCCCGATGACCGCCCAGGCGAGGAAGAGTCCGATCAGGAACACCGACCCGATGAGACCCCACTCCTCGGCGATGATGGAGAAGATGAAGTCGTTTTGTGGCTCGGGTAGGTAGAGGAGCTTCTGCCGGCTCTCCCCGAAACCGACGCCGAAGGGCCCGCCCGATCCGATGGCGATCAGCGACTGGTTCAGCTGGTAGCCGATGTCGTCGGCGCCCATGCCCGGCTTCATGAACGCCATCATCCGGTTCATGCGGTAGCCCGTGTTCGCGATCTGGTCCCAGAGCACCGGGAGGCCCAGCATGGCGAGGAAGAGGAAGTGTCCGAGGCGTCCGCCGGCCGCGAACAGCACGATGAAGGCGAGCGCGCCGACGAGCATGGCGCCCGAGAGATGAGGCTCGAGCAGGATGAGGAGACAGACGGGCCCGATCACGAGGAGAAACGGCACCAGGCCGTAGCGAAGGCTGCGCAGACGCTCCTGTTTCTTTACCGCCAGCGCCGCCGTCCAGATGACGATGGCGATCTTGGCGAGCTCGGACGGCTGGATCGTCACCCCGAGCATCAGCCACCGCCGGGCGCCGTTGATCCTCGGTGCGATCGCCTCGGTGCCGGGCAGGATGACGATGATGAGAAGCGCGGCCGTGGCCACGAGCACAGGCCAGGCGAGGTGCCGGTACACTCGGTAGTCGACGAAGCTGGCCGCCAGGAGAGCCGCGATGCCTACGAGGGCCCGGGCCGCCTGCTGGACCAGGTAGTAGCTGTCCGGCAGGCCCTCCGACTGGGCGGTAAACGAGCTCGCGCTGTAGACGCTGAGCAGCCCGAAGCCGACCAGCAGCAGCGTGATCGCGATGAGGCCCGACGCCAGATAGGCGCCGCTCTCCTCTCCGGCCAGATCCAGCGTCGCGAGCGCTCCGGCCTTCCGGCCCTCCGGGGAGCGGAGGGCAACCCAGTGGGAACCGAGGACGGCGGCGAGGCGGCTCATTCCGTTCCCGCCTCCCGCTCGAGCGCCTCGACGGCCCTTTGATACGCCCTTCCCCTCTCCTTGTAGTTGCGGAACATGTCGAAGCTGGAGCAGGCCGGGGAAAAGAGGACCACATCGCCGGGTCGGGCCAGCATGCTCGCGGCGCGCACCGCCGATTCGAGGTTCCCCTCCACCTGGACGGCCGGGACGGATCCGTTGAGGTCCCCCACCACCTGCGGAGCGGCCTCCCCGAAGGCCACCACGCCCCCGGAGTGCTGCAGCCAGGGAATCAGCGGCAGGAAGGGCTCGCCCTTGGGACGACCGCCCAGGATCAGGACGATCGGACGCTCGAAGGCCTGAACCGCGACCAGCGTGGCCGCGACGTTCGTCGCCTTGGAGTCGTTGACCCAGAGCACATCCTCGATGGTGGCGACCGAAGCGCCCTCACATCCGGCGAGAGCGGCGACCAGCCCGGCCGCGAGCGCGTTGGCCACGTTGTGCCCCCCGATGATCCGCAGCTCATCGGCCGCCAGCCAGGTCTCGTCCCGCCCGGGGAGGACGAGGCGAAGGGATCCATCCTCACCCAGATACGCTCCCCGCTCGACCGGACCGGACGTCGAGGTCAGGTAGCTGGTTCCCGCGGCCCCTCTCGCCAGCTCCATCACGTGCGCATCGTCCGCGTTCAGGACCCAGCGGCTCCCGGCGCTCGCGTTGCGGAAGAGGCGCTTCTTGTCCGCGAAGTAGGTGGAGACGTCGCGGTACCGGTCGAGGTGGTCGGGCGCGAGGTTGAGGAGCAGGCCGATGTCGGACGCAAAAGCGTCCGTATCGGCGAGCTGGAAGGAGCTCAGCTCGACGACGACCCAATCGGGCTGCTCCTCCCGCATCGCGATCTCGGAGAGCGGAGTGCCGATGTTGCCGCCCGCCAGGGCGCTCAGTCCGCCGGTCTGGAGGATCTGCTCGCAGAGCGCGGTCGTCGTGGTCTTGCCGTTGGTACCGGTGATCCCGATGACCCGCGAGGTGAGGTCTCGGTAGGCGAGCTCGACCTCCGCGACGCACGGCGTGCCCGCGTCGCGGAGCTCTCGCCGGACTTCGGCCGACGGGGGGATGCCGGGACTCACCACCACGAGATCGGAGGCGCATATCCGGCCGAGATCGTGCCGGCCGATCTCGGCCTCGATTCTCTCCGCGCCCAGTTCCGCTGCCGCCGCTTCTTGAAGCTCCCCGGCCGCGACGTCGCTGGCGTACACCTCGGCCCCGTGGCCCTTCGCCAGCCGCGCGGCGGCGACGCCCGAGGCTCCGAGTCCGAGCACGGACACCACGTCTCCCGGGCGGACGAGCGGCTGCTTGGGCTTCGGCGCGCCGGAATCGAAGGTCTCGAGAGGAATCAAGATCGCACCCGGCACGCTCATCGAATCTTCAAGGTGGCCAGACTGACCAGCGAACAGAGGATGGCGAGGATGTAGAAGCGCACGACGACCCGGGTCTCCGGCCAACCCGACTTCTCGAAGTGGTGATGCAGCGGCGCCATCTTGAACAGCCGCCGGCCGGTTCCGGTTCGCCACCGGGTGAACTTGAACCAGCCGGTCTGCATCAGGACCGACATGGCCTCGGCCACGAAAACGCCGCCGACCAACACGAGCAGGAACTCGGACTTCAGGAGTACGGCCGTTACGCCCAGCGCCCCGCCGAGAGCGAGCGCGCCGGTGTCTCCCATGAACACATCGGCCGGTGGCGCGTTGAACCAGAGGAAGCCGATCGCGGCCCCCGTGATCGCCGCGCAGAAGACCCCCAGCTCACCGGCGCCGGGGAGATAGAAGGTGCCGAGATACGCCGACGTGTCGACACGGCCGATCACGTAGGCGAAAAGCCCGAAGGTGAGCGCCGCGATTCCGCTCAGGCCCGCGGCCAGGCCGTCCAGACCGTCGGCCAGGTTCACGCCGTTCGAGCTTCCGGTGACGACGAGGGCGACGAAGAGCGGGTAGAGCGGGGCCCAGAATACGACGTAGTAGTCCTTGAAGAAGGGCAGCATCGTGTGCGTCGGCGGCCGACCGGAGAGCGGAAACAGCAGCAGAAAGACGCCGAGCGTGAGCCCGGCCGCCATCTGCCACACGAGCTTGTACTTGACCACGAGGCCGCGCGGCTCTCGCCGGACGATCTTCAGGTAGTCGTCCATGAACCCGATCGCCCCGAACCATGCCGTCGCGGCGAACACGATCACCACGTACGGGTTGTCGAGACGGGCCCAGAGCAGCGTCGAGATCAGGACGGTGGCCACGATGATGAGCCCGCCCATGGTCGGCGTTCCCGCCTTGTGGAAATGGGAGCTCGGCCCATCGAGCCGGACGACCTGTCCCCACCCCCGCGCCCTGAGCCAGCGGATGACCGGCGGACCCACGAGGAAGGTCAGGAGCAGGGCTGTCACCATGGCGCCGGCCGCCCGGAATGAGATGTACTGGAAGACGTTGAAGATGATGTGACGGTCCGACAGAGGGAAAAGCAGACGAAAGAGCACTCAGTCGCCTCCCTCTGTACCGGGAGTGGCGCTCGGACTCACCTCGGAATCCTCTGCACCGGGCGTGACGCTCGGGCCGACGCTCGAGCCCGCACCCGAGCCGAACGACCGCAGCCGGTCGACGATCCCGTCGAGGCGAACGCCGCGTGAGGCCTTGACGAGCACGACCTCGTCGCCGGACAGCCGCGGAGCCAGCTCCGCCCACAGATGCTCGACGCTGTCCGCGGCGAAGACGCCGGTGCCGTTCCGGCCGATCCGGAGCCCCGCGAAGGCATCGATGAAGTCCCCGGTGGCCGCGACCAGATCGAAGTGCGCTCGGACCAGCCGTTCGGCGATCTGCCGATGGGCGGCTCCCGAAGCCTTCCCGAGCTCCAACATCGTGCCCACGACGGCAACCAGCCGTCGGTTCGGGAAGGCCTCCTCGCAGTACTCGATCGCGGCCGCGAAGGACTCCGGATTGGCGTTGTAGCAGTCCGCTATGACGGTCATCCCGCCGACCTGCTCCAGCGCGCTTCGCATGCCGAGGGGCCGGTAGGCGCCGAGACCGCGGGCGACGTCAGCGGCCGGAACCCCCAGCGCGTCGCCCAGGGCGGCCACGATGAGCGCATCCGCCAGGTGATGGCGGCCCCCGGCAGGCACGCGGTACTCGACGCCCTCGCGGACGAAACGAACCGCCTCCGCCTCGACGGAATGCTCGTCGGGACGCCAGGAGGCCGCCTCGCCGGTTCCAGCCACGATGGCATCGGGCCTCAACTCCAGAGCACCGGCCACCAGCTCCGCGGGCCGCTCCCCCACCACGACCGTTCCGTCGGGGCTGGCAGCCGCGACGAGCGAGAGCTTCTCCTCGAGAACTCGATCGACGGTGCCGAAGAACTCCAGGTGCGCGGGCCCGACGGTGGTGACGACGGCATCCGTGGGCGCGGCGATCTCGGCGAGTCGGGCGATCTCTCCGGGCTCGCTGCTTCCCAGCTCCAACACCCAGAGATCGGCGTCGGCGGGGGCTTCGAGGATGGCCAACGGCAGGCCCACCTGGCTGTTCAGGTTTCCGGCTGTCTTGTAGATGCGGTAACCGAGGTCGAGAACCGCTGCCGCCATCTCCTTGACGGTGGTCTTGCCCGAGCTCCCCGTTATGCCGACGACCCGCACGCCAGCCGCTTTCCGGTGCCAGGCGGCGAGGTCACCGAGCGCCCGGGTCGCGTCGGGTGCGCCGAAGAGCTCGAGCCCCGTGACGGGGAGGGCGCGGTCCTCCGGCACCACCGCGCCCACAGCACCCCTGGCTTCAGCCTCGGGGAGGAGGTCGACCGCGTCGTGGCGCTCGCCCTTGATGGCCACGAAGAGGGCGCCGGGCCGCAGGGTGCGAGTATCGGTGGAGACGGAGGTGTACTCGTTGCCTCCGCCATCGAGAGGGAGCCCCAGAGCCTCGCGGATGTCGTTCGAACTGAACATCACCCGCTCTCTCACCCCTCCACTCCCATCGCGCCCGGCCCGCTCACGCAGCTTCCCCTCGCAGCTCGGCCACGATCTCCGCTTCATCGAACGGGAGCTTGCGGCTACCCACGATCTGGTAGGTCTCGTGGCCCTTGCCGGCGAGGAGCACCGCGTCGCCCGGACGAGCCAGCTCCCAGGCCCGGCCGATCGCCTCGCGCCGGTCGAGCACGATCTCGTAGGCGCCCGGGTCCATCCGGGCCACCGTCTCCTCGGCGATCCGCTCCGGATCCTCGGACCGCGGATTGTCCGAGGTGACGATGACGTGACCGGCCAGCGACCCGGCCACTTCGCCCATCAGCGGGCGCTTGCCGGCATCGCGGTCGCCGCCGCACCCGAAGACCATGATCAGACGGCCCTCGACGAGCGGCCTCAGGGCCTCGAGGGCGAGCCTGAAGGCGTCCGGCGTGTGGGCGTAGTCCCTGAGGACAAGGACCGGCTCACGGCTCAGGATCTCGAACCGGCCGGGCACCTGGGGGACCGACCCGAGCCGCTCCGCCACCTCGGCCGGAGACATCCCCAGGTGCAGGGCTATCCCTGCCGCGGAGAGAGCGTTCTCCACATTGAACCGGCCGATGAGCGGGAGCTCCACGCGGGCTTCCCCGTACTCTCCGCAGAGCCGGAAGCGAGTGCCGGCGGGAAGGGTCTCCACGGACTCGGCTCTCACCTGGAGGCCGTCGCCGAACCCGGTGGTGACGATCTCGCCCGGCCCGGCCCGCAGGGAGTCCCACGCCGGCTCGTCGCCGTTGATGACCAGGACGCCGTCGGGCGCGAGCAGCTCCGCGAACCGGAGCTTCGCCTCCCGGTAGCTATCCATCTCCTCGTGATAATCGAGGTGCTCGCGGCTGAAGCTCGTGAACGCCGCATAGTCGAAGCGCAGGCCGTCGACCCGACGCTGATCGAGCGCGTGCGAGGAGACCTCCATCGTCGTCAGCTCGACGCCCCGGTCACGCAGGATCCCCAGCGAGCCGGCCAGATGGGTAGGCTCCGGCGTCGTCAGCTCCCAGGGGTGGCGCTGGCCGCCAGCGTCCACGATCCCGAGCGTCCCCAGGCTAGCGGAGCGGCCCACGCCGGCGAGAAGGTGGCGAGCCAGCCAGGCGGTGGTCGTCTTTCCGTTGGTGCCGGTGATGCCGATCAACCACATCTCGGCCGCCGGATCGCCCTCCCATAGCATGGAGAGGTGAGCGAGTGCGACCCGAGAGTCGGGGACGATGAGCTGTGGCAGGTCCAGGTCTACCGGCTGGTCTACAAGCGCAGCCGCCGCTCCCGACGTGGCCGCCTCGGGTAGGAAGGAGTGGCCGTCGTCCCAATGGCCCGCGATCGCCACGAAGAGATCTCCGGAACCCACGAGGCGAGAGTCCGAGATGAGACGATCGAGGACGGTTGGCGGCTCCCCCTGCCACCGGACCGGAATCCCGAGCAGGCGAAGTCGCTCCTCGACCGCTTCCCTTTGCATCACCGCAGCTGTTCCCTCGACGCCGGAGGCCGAATGCCGATCGCTTCCCTCTCGGGCCGCAACGGCGAATGACCTCTGTTTTCGTAAGCCAACCTCGCGCCTCCCCCGTCTTCCGGAGGGGCGCCTCGCAACCGCGTTCGCCGGAGCGCCGCTCACCGTCACCGCAGGAGAACGACGGAGCCGACCGCTACCGGTGATCCGGGCGCCGGCGTCTGGAACTCCACCCGCCCGGAGGCCTCCAGCTTCGTCTGCAGCCCCAGCGCGTGAAGCCGGGCTGCGGCGGAACGGACGCTCAGGCCGCGAAGGTCCGGGAGCCGTCTCGCCGTCCCCGTGACCGACGCGAAGCGAACGGCATCCAGCGACGGATCCATCGGGGCGTTCGGGGACGCATCGATCGACCCATCGTTGGATGCGAACCGCACGGGATCCTGCTCGACGGCAGGCGCGAACGGCTCGACGAGTCCCTGTTCATTCGCCGCAGCCGCTGGAACGACCGCCTGTCTCCAGTCGAAATGGAAGGAAGACGGCACGGCTCTTCCTCGAGAGATCTCGATGCCGCGCGTCGCCAGCGCCGCCTGCAGAGCACTGCGGCTGACCGGTGCGGCGACGGAGCCGCCGTAAAAGGCGCCCTGCGGGTCCTCCAGCTTCGCGAAGATGACGAGACTGGGATCTTCAGCGGGGCTGTATGCGACAAATGAGGAGCCGTACCGGCGCTGATAGCCGCCGCCGCTCACCAGCCGAGCCGTCCCGGACTTCCCCGCGACCGTGAGCGTGGTCATGGCCGCCCGCTTGCCCGTTCCGCCCTCGACCACGGACGTGAGGACCTCGGTGATCTGACTCGACACGCTCTCATCGATCACACGCCGTATGGTCTGCGGATCCCGGCGCTCCAGCACCTCCCCCGTGTGGCTTCTCACCTCCTTGACGAGGCGGGGACGGAGAAGCCGGCCGCCGTTGGCCAGCGCGGCGTAGGCCATGACGAGCTGCAGAGAGGTCACCGATATCTCGTAGCCCATGGCCAGGGAGGCCTGGCTCAGGCCCGACCAGCGATCGGGACGCCGGAGGAGGCCGGACGACTCGGCGGGGTAGTCGATCCCCGTCTGCAGGCCGAACCCGAAATCGCGCAGGTACTTGTACTGCATGTCGTACGAAAGCCGCTTCGAGAGCAGCGCAGCGCCCACGTTGCTCGAGTACCTGACGACCTCTGCAACGGTCAGCTTGTCATAGGGATGGACGTCCCGGATCACCCGGCGGCCATCCTTGAAGACGCCGTGCATCACGTCGATGCTGTCGGTCAGGGAAACCAGGTCCTCCGACAGGAGTGAGGCCAGCAGGAAGGGCTTGGCGGTCGACCCCGGCTCGAACGGGTCCGTAAACGCCGGCACCTTCAGCGAGCCGTCGTGCCGCCGGCTGGCGACGGCGAGGAGATCGCCGGTTCTCGGGTCCACGATCAGCACGTCGCCGCCCGAAGCGCCCGACGACTCGATCGCCCGCGAGAGGGCATCCTCGGCGATCGCCTGTAGCTCGGCGTCGATCGTCAGCACCACGTCGTGGCCGGGAACGGGCGGCGACAACGCCGCGCCGGGAAGCCGGTAAAGGTCTCCGCGACCATCCCTCTGCGTGAGGGCCTTGCCCGTCTCTCCGGTCAGCAGCGAGTCGAGCGCCATCTCCAGGCCCGATCGCCCGCGCCCTTCGGCGTCGATGGCTCCCAGCAGGCTGAGCGCCACGCCCTCCGGGTAGACACGGGAGGCCAACGGCTCGAAGTGGAGGCCTCGACGCACGGCATCGCCCAGGAGGTCGCGATCCTCGGCCGACACCTTCCGCCTCACGGCGACCCAACCGCCTTCGGCCGCCCTCAGTTTCTCTTCCTCTTCCCGGGAGAGCCCCAGGATTAGCCCTATCGCGCCGATCGACCGATCCGGGTCGGCCATCTCACGGATCGCGACGTAGGCTCGAAATTGTCGGGCATCGAGAACGAGCGAGCGGCCGTTGCGATCCAGAATGGCTCCGCGCTCGGCCGGCAGGTCGACGTGTGTCGCGTACTGGGCGCGCGCCCGTTCCCGCCACACCTCGTCGTCCAACAGCTGAAGTTGGATCGATCGTCCGAGAAAGACGACTGCCTGCAGGATCCAGAAGCCGGCCAGAGCGTGCGTGCGCAGCCGGTGCGTCCGTGTCCGGTTCGAGCTTTTCTTTTCCGTCATCGAGGCTCGGGAACCTCCGCCGATGTACCCTTCGTTGGTGGCGACACGTCCTCTATGAACGAGATCTCCTCGTCGGTGGCCGGCCTGAGCTCCAGCTCAGCGGCCGCTTCCAGCAGTCGAACCCGGGACGCCAGTGAGTCGGCGCGGCGCATCGCCGCGGCGAATCGGGCGCGTTCGACGACTTCGGCTGATTCCAGAGAATCGATGGCTACGGCCACTTCTCGTGCCTCGGTTTGCCTCCGGACCGTCCAGACCATGGAAGCCACCAGAACGGCCACCCCAAGGCCGATCCAGCTCATGCGACGTCGCCGGCGCGTCCAAAACCGCTGTCGGCCGCTCACGATGCAGCCACGGACGGCACGTTCCCCCTTCGCTCCCAGGCTCTGAGCTTGGCGCTGCGTGCTCTCGGGTTCCGTCCCACCTCCTCCTCGGAGGGCCTCACCGGACGTCCCGTGAGCGTCTTTCCCAGTGGCGTTCCGCGACACAAACACACCGGGAGCTCCGGAGGACAGACACAGCTCCGGCTCCAGTCACGGAACGCTCTCTTTACGATTCTGTCTTCCAGCGAGTGGTAGGCGATCACCACCAGCCGACCCTGGTCCGCGAGGAGATCGCGGATTCGAGGAAGAGCGACGTCCAGGGCCTCCAGCTCG
>JBDGZR010000140.1:0-7912 GCA_039588495.1 Gemmatimonadota bacterium
GCAGCACGTGCTGCTCGTCTTCGACGGGGATGTGGTGGATGTTGTGCCAGTCCATGAGCCGGGCGACGAGCTCGATCGGCTCGTTCACTCCAACTGTGATGAGGTCCGTGGTCATGTACTGTTCGACGCGGCGGTAGCTCGGCGTCCAGTCACCGGCTTCCTCGAACTCGGCCAGCGACCACCGATGGACGGGTTCTCCGGTCCGCTCCCGCTCCGCCAGCGCGGCGGTCAGGGCGGTGAGCCGCTCGAGCGGGCTTCCCCGATCCTTCATCCGCGCGTACGAGCGAAGGAGCCACGCCGCGGGTGTCTGTTTCGACTCGACCCGCTCCGCGACGATGCCGAGATAGTGTTCGATCTCGGCCTGGTCCAGATTCCCGGCCTCGAGGCCCTCCCGCGCCAGCGGAAGGAGCGTCTCGGTGATCAGCTGCCGGGCACCCTGGGTCTCGCCCTTGCCACACCAATACAGACGGGAGTCGAGGCCGAGACGGGCCGCCGCCACGAAGTTGCCGCGAGCGTCGTCGAAGTCCATCGACTGGCGCACGTCGCTTTCGGCGTGGGCCAGCGCGCTGACCAGTCCGAACCAGAATGCCGCGTTGGCGATTTCGTCCTGCAGCGTGGGGCCCGAGCCGAGCACCCGGTTCTCGATGCGCAGATGCGGCTCCCCGTTGCTTATCCCATAGCAGGGTCGGTTCCAGCGCCAGATCGTGCTGTTGTGAAGCTGGAGTGCCTTCAGCTGCGGCACGCGACCCTCGGCGAGCTCCTCCAGGGGATCTTCTTCGATCTCCCGGCCGAGGATGACGCGGAAGCGCGCAATGTCCTCCCGATAGATCTCGAGGATCGAATCGTCCACCCAGTGCGTTCCGAAGTGCACCCGCGGCTTAATGTCCCGCATCTCGGGCCTGGCGCTCCGAGTGTCGATCGACTGCTGAAACAGCGCGATGCGCGTCTCGCGCCACAGCCGCTTCCCGAACAGAAGCGGGGAGCCGGCTGCCGCTGCCAGCACCGGAGCGGCGGCCACGAGAGCGATGTTGTAGAGTCGAGCGAACTCCTCCGCTCCGACCTGAAAGTGTACCTGGAAGCTCGTGTTCGCCGCCTCGAGCATCACGTTGTCGTGCTCGACCAGCAGCTCGTCCACGCCCTTGAGGTAGAACTTGTACGCGCCGCCGCGCAGACGATTGAGGGCGTCGTTCAGCGCGTAGTAGCGCTTCTCCGGCGTCATGTTCTCGATCGTCAGGTGGGACTTGTGGAGTGTGGGGAGGATGCCGGTCAGGACCACGTCAGCACCGACCTCGAGCGCCGCATCCCGCACGGTCTCGAGAATCTCGCGCAGCCCATGCTCCATGCGGCTCAGGCAATCGCCGTCGAAGCGTAGGGGGTCGAGGTTGGCCTCGAGGTTGAATAGCGCCAGCTCGTGGGTGACCCGCGGGTCGTCCAGGCGGTCGAGAATCTCCATCGCCTTGGGGGCGGGCTGCCATTCGTCGTCGACCAGGAACATCTCCTGCTCGACTCCGATGCGCCTGACGTCGGCCTCGATCGCGCCGGATTCCAGCATCTGTTCCAGCGCTTGCACATCGCGCAGGAGATGCCTGGTGAACAGGCGAAGATGCTCGCTGTCGCCGGCGCGAACTTCCTTGTCACCCATGATCGAAAACTAACCGGTGATCCATGCGCGGCAAAAGGAAGATCAGACGGCCGCAGCCTCCACGAAACGCCTTGCCACCTCCTCCCAGGCGTAGTGGCGAACCCGTCGCCTCCCCGCCTCGCCCATCCTTAGCCGCAAAGGAGGGTCTGTGAGGAGCCGGATCAGTGCGCGGGCCAGTGCTGTCGGATCGTCGGGGGGGACGAGGAGACCGGCCTCCCCATCCGGGATGACTTCGGGGACCGCGGCGTTCCGGAAGGCCACGATCGGGAGGCCGCTCGCCATCGCCTCGAGAAACGCGATGCCGAAACCCTCCTGCAGGGAGGGAAGGCAGAAGACGTCGGCTGCCCGGTACTCGTCCCTGATGGCGTCCGTGTCCGGAACCTCTCCGGTGATCACGACCGATTCCGCCAGACCGAGAGCGCGGCGCTCACGCTCGAGCGAATGCAGCTCGGGGCCGCCTCCCACGATCCTCAGCCGTGCGCCCGGCAGCTGCGCAAGGATAGCGGGCATCGCCCGAAGCAGGGCGGAGGTGTTCTTTCTCTTGTATTGACGGGCGACGCTGAGGATGACCTGTCCGGCCGGCTCATCCGTCGCCTCTTCGGCTTCGCTCCAACGGGCGAGGTCGATCCCTTCCGGGACGATTCTGACTCGCGCGGGATCCAGTCGATACGCCTCGATGGCAACGTCTCGGTTGTATTCGCTGGTCACGATCACGACATCGGCCGATCGGGCGTTGGCGCCTTCGAGACGAGAGAGGAGGCGGAATCGCAACTGGGGCCAACCCCTCTCGAAGCGAAGCTCGTCGGCCATCACCCCCTTCAGGCACACGATGTACCGCGTCTCCCGGGGCCGAAGCGCGAACCCATCCAGATCAAAGCCTACGATGAGGTCCGAATCGGCAAGAGAGGCTTCGCCAGCGCGGGCCAGCGTCAGGTTGTAGCGGATCCTCCGGAGGGAGGCGATCCGATCGGGGGGTGGCCCGACGTGATGGACGGAGTGCCCGAGCGCCTCAAGCCCTCCAGCCAGGCCGGTGATCGCTACTCCCGAGCCGCTGCCCAGATGCGGCTCGATGGGCCAGGAATTGAGAAAGGCGATGCGCAGACGGCGATCCCTACAGCTCGTCTATCTTCGCGGCCAGGATGAAGTCGCTTTCCGTAAGGCCGTCAATCTTGTGCGTCCAGATCTGCGTCCGCACGCGGCCCCAGCCCAGGTAGATGTCCGGATGGTGCCCCTGCTCTTCGGCCAGCTCGCCGACACGGTTCGTGAAGTCGAGCGCCGATCGGAAGTCATCGAAGCGGAACTCCTTCTCGAGATGGTGCTCGTCCACGGCCTGCCAACCGCCACCGAGCGCCGCCTGCAGGTCGGCCAGCTCCTGGCCGGCGAGTGGCGGTACCCCGCCTCGGCATGGCACGCACGCTCTCCGTGCGAGATCGCTCGACATGATTCGAAGCCTCCGGGTCTCCGTGATGCTGAGTCTCGACCGCTCCGGAGGGTGCGGGGGAGGGTGGCGCGCCGCAAGGGCGAGGCGCGGTTCGTGAAGTGTCTATCCGCTAGGCACGGGGAGCTCGACCCGTACGCGGCGAGCGAGCCGTTCTTCCCTCGGCGATCGGTGGGCGGGTGCGACCGAGATCTGGTTTCGTCCGCGGGCCTTCGCGTTGTAGAGGGCAAGGTCGGCAGCTCTCAGCAGCGCCTTCGAGTCCGCAGCGTGGTCCGGGAATAGCGCGATGCCCGCCGAGCAGCTGACCTTGATCGCATCGCCGCTCTCCGAGACCATCGCGGTTTCGCAGAGCTGCTCCTTCAAGCGGCGGGCGATTCCGACGGCCAGCGGCTCATCGGCCTGGAGTAACAGGACCGCGAACTCGTCGCCGCCGATTCGCGCAACTTCGTCGGAATCCCGGAGGATCCCTCGGAGGGCCGACGCGATCCTCTGCAGAACACGGTCGCCGGCGTGATGCCCGTGCCGGTCGTTCACCGACTTCAGGTGGTCGCTGTCAAGAAGAAGGAGACCGAGCTTCTCGCCGTAGCGCTCAGCCCTGGCCAGGTGCTCCTCGAGCCGGTCGACGAAGTACCGTCTGTTGTGGAGCCCGGTGAGCGGATCGGTGATCGCGAGGCGCCGAGTCTCCTCCTGGAGCTTTGCCGAGCGGACCACGACCGCTGCCTGCTGAGCGACGACGGAGAGCGTGCGAACGTCCGCCTCCCGGTATGCCCCGAGCCGAGTGGATTCGGCGTTCAGGACGCCGATCACCCGTCCTTCGACGAGGAGGGGGACCGCGATCTCGCTGCGCGCGCCGGTCACGCCCGAGATGTAGCTGTCGTCGAGCTCCAAATCGTCGACCACGATCGTCTTCCCCGTGCTCGCGCAGCGGCCCGTGATCCCCAGGCCGAGAGGAATGGTCATCTCCTGGACACCCTCCGCGTAGCCGTTCGAGGCTCGGATCCGAAGCACCCCTCCGTCCTCGTCGACGAGGAGGAGGGCGCACTGTCCGCGTGGGATGGTGTCCTGGGCAACTTCCAGGATCGCGTCGAGCGTCGAATCGAGATCCCTGCCCTCGCTGGCCAGCTGGCTGATCCGGTAGAGCGCGTCCAGCAGGCCGATCCTGGACTGGAGACGCTCCCGCGCCTGCGAAGCCACGATGGCCAGCGCCGCCTGGGCGCCGAGCACGGTGAGCAGCTTCTCGTGCTCCTCTGTGAAGGCTCCCTCGCGGTCGGACTCGACGTTCACGACGCCGGCCACCTCGTTCCGCACGATCAGGGGAACCGCCATGTTGGAGCGCGCCTCGTGCAGGCCCACCACGTAACGCGAGTCCTTCCTCACATCGTCGACCCGCAAGGCCTGGCGATTCGCAGCGGCCCATCCTGAGACGCCTCGGCCCTCGGGAAGCGACAGGCGAAGAACCTCGCTGGCTCGCTCGCCGTATCCGCGTACGCTGCGAACCGAGAGCGTACGACTCTCGGCGTCGTACAGCATCAGCGCACAGTGGTCGAAACCGATGAGCTCCTGCGCACGTGCCAGGACCGTCTCGAGCAGACGGTCCAGGTCGTCGCTGAGGCCTATCTCCCGCGTCGCCTCATATACGGCTGCAAGAGATGCGAGTTCGTTCATTCCGCGCCAATCGCTCCGAGGAGGTCTCCGGCGGCATCCGGCGACACGCAAGACTACGCACCACTCCGGACGCAAGGTCGCAATAGGTGTGTGTAGCGTGATTTAGGCGGGGTCGGACAGGCTCAACCTTCGTTGCCGGCGGTCCCGGAGTCCTCCCCCAGCGCTTTCATGTTGTCCGCGAGATATCGCAAGAAGGGTTCCGCGCGCCGGGGGGGCCGGAAAGAGGAAGCGGCTGGTCGATCGCAGTTGGTGTAGCCGGGCCTGTCAGGCGGCTTCCACCGCCCGTTTGATCGCCTCGTAGTCGGGCTCTACTCCGGAGTCCTCGGAGACCCAGTCGTAGACCACGGTGCCGCTGAGGTCGATGACGAACGCGGACCGCTTCGCGACGCCCTTGAGCCCGATGAGATCGTCGTACAGGACGCCGTACTCGGCGGCTACGGTCTTGTTGAAGTCCGAGAGAAGCGGAAACCCGATGCCCTCGTCCTCTCGGAAGCGCTTCAAGACGAAGGGGCTGTCGATGCTGATGCCGAACACGCGGGCGTCCAGCTCTTCCCACTCGACCCAGTCGCTCGTGATCCTGCAGAGCTCGGCGGTGCAGACCGAGCTGTACGCGAGCGGGAAGAACAAGAGCACGACCTTGTCCTGCCCGATGTGCTCAGCGAGGTCCACGACCTCTCCAGGCCCCCGGGGAAGTTGGAACGCCGGGGCCCTATCTCCCTTACGTATTGCCATGACAGCCTCCTTGGCCGTTTTCGTCAGAGTTCTGTCGCTCGAGGAACCGTTGACTACGGCCCTTCAGAACGCACCTCCACCCCCACCCCCGAAGCCTCCGCCGGAGAAGCCCCCGCCGCCGCTGAACCCCGAGCCACCCGAGCTTCGCGGTCGCGAAGCCATGGTCTGCGATGTCGAGGTGGCCATGCGGGACAGGTCGTTCACGAACAGATGGGTGCGGAACCCGTGTGGGTTCGAGCCCCGGTACCAGCTGGGCGGCTCGCGATAGATGTCCTCGAACGCCGCCGCCCACTTGCCCTCCACGCCGAGAGCCATAGCGAACGGGAGGTACTTCTCGAACATCTCGGGGCCCGTGATCATCCGCTTGAAGCGGTCGCTCTCGACTCGCTGCAGGAACTCCTCGAAGCCGCGGACCTTGGCGAAAGCCCGTGTTCCACGAACGGTCCGGGCCGGCATGACGAGGCCGAAGCCGGCGACGATCGCCCCGGTGAGGATGCCCGCGACGACCACGGTGACCGGCGACTCTCCGAGCATGGCCGCTAAGATGTTGCCGGCGACCAACGTCAGGACCGTGACGACCACGGCGACGCCGACGTACACGGCCTTCACCTTGTCCGGCCGGCGCTCGTAGTAGCGTTCCGCCAGGAGGCGCTGGAACATCCCATCCCGGATACCGGGCAGATCGCGGTAGAACTCGTTCTGCAGCTCCGAGAGGCTTACCGAGGTGCCGGAGGACCCGAACAACGCGTCCAGAAGCGCGACCTCGTGCGCCCTCAGCTCGTCCCACTTCCATTCCGCACGAGGCCGCTCGACGCGGAATATGTACTCCGTGTCCGAGAGCAGCCCGAGCAGCATCTTCTTCTCCGTCTCCTCGATGGTCAGGTATCCGCGAACGGCCAGGTCGACGAGGGTGGCGGTGACGTCACGCATGTCGGGAGAGTGATCGGCGAGCACGCCCATCTCGCCGGGCGTGAGCCCCTCGGGCGGCTCGTACTGGGCGGCGATCGGTCCGGTCTCCGGATCCCGTCCACGGGCACGCCAGAGATTGAACATGAGGAAGAAGGCAGCGACCGGGAGGAAGAGCGGCCAGTTCGCTCGCAGGAAGCTCCCGACCTTGTCGGCCGCGCCCGGGCGCTCGACCACGCCGGGATCCCAGGCGACGGCGACCGTCAATCCCTCGCGGAACGCCAGCGCGCGGGTCGTCTCGATCCGAACGTAGTTCTCCAGGACCTCGATGCTCGCGGCGGACTCCGTCGAGCCATAGGCGCCGGTGAACGCGCGTGCCCTGAGGCCGGTGATCTCGGCGGGAAGCACGATCTCGGCCGTGGCGTGCTCGATCGCCACGGGCCACTCGTCGCCGGTCACGTTCCAGTACAGCTCGTCCCAGGTCTCGAACTCCTCGCCGCCCTCCGGGAACCGGAGCCCGTTCTTCACGCTGTAGCGGATCTGGACCGTGCGCGTGGCATCGGAGGCGCCCGGCACCCAGATCTTGATCTTCTTGTACTGCCTCTCCCTGCTCTCCTCGTAACGAAGCTCGTTGCCCGAGCCGTCCGTCACCTCTTCGACGTCCAGGTCGAGGGCGTAGGTGAAGTTCTGCGCGTCGCGATAACGGATCGGTATGGTTCGGAAGATGCCGTTGTAGGAGTCGGAGAAGCGGGGCCGGATCGTCTCGGTCACATCGATGCGGCCGCTCCGGCGCACCCGCACCTGGACGTCGAAGCTCTCGATGACCCATTCGCGCAGAGCGGCTGCGGGGATCCCTCCAGCGCCCCGGGTGGCGCCCGGTGCGCCGGGCACGGCGAAGCCGGCAACGCCGGCCAACGCGAGCGTCCCGACGGAGAGAGCCAGCAGCACGGCCCGTCGCCCGCGACGTGCCGCAGGCTCGTGGCTGGGCAGGGAACGAACCCTAGCCGGCCGTCCCGAAATCGACTTTCGGCGCCTCACGCTCCCCTTCATCCTCGAGGCCGAAGAACTGACGGGGTTGGAACCCGAACATGCCGGCCACCAGGTTGGACGGCACGGTGTGGATCTTGGTGTTGTAGTCGCGGACCACGGCGTTGTAGTAGCGGCGCGCATTCTGGACGGCGTCCTCGATCTCGTTCAAGGAACCCTGCAGATCGGTGAAGCTCTCGACCGCCCGGAGCTGCGGGTACGCCTCGGCCAGGGCGAAGAGCTGGCGGAGGGCTCCCGTCAGCACGTTCTCCGCCTGGGCCTTCGCCTCCGGATCCTGCACGGCCATCGCTCGATTACGGGCTTCGATCACCGCTTCGAGCGTGTCCTTTTCGTGGCTCGCATAACCCTTTACCGTCTCGACGAGGTTGGGGATGAGGTCGTAGCGCCGCTTCAGCTGAACGTCGATGTCCGCCCAGGAGTTGTCGACGCGAACGCGAAGCTTGATGAGGCCGTTGTATATGCCGATGAAGGCCACGATCAAG
>JBDGZR010000141.1:0-7819 GCA_039588495.1 Gemmatimonadota bacterium
GCGCCAGCCGCCGTGAGCCGGAAGCGGCCGTCGGGCGCGCCCACGCTTCCGATCACCGCCACGGGCAGGCCCTGCTCGGTGGCGAGCGCCACGACCTCCTCGACTTTCGCGGGATCGCAGCTCAACACGACCCGGGACTGTGACTCGCCGAACAGGGCCGCCGCGGCCGGCGCTTCGGTCTCGAGCTGCGCTTCGACCGCCAGCGGTCCGTCCGGGCCGCCGAGCGAGCATTCGGCCAGCGCCACGGCGAGGCCTCCCTCCGCACAGTCGTGTGCCGAGAGGACAAGACGCTGCTCCGCGGCCTCGACCAGAAAGTCGACGAGCCGCCGCGCTTCCTCCAGGTCGATCTGCGGAGGAGCCCCGCCCACCACGCCATGGCAGGCGGCCAGGTACTCGCTGGCTCCCAGCTCATCCCGCGTCTCCCCGACTAGCACCACCGCGCTCCCGGGCGTCCGGAAACAGGAGGGGACCACCCGGTCCAGATGCTCGAGCAGCCCGATCATGCCGATGACGGGTGTCGGATAGACCGCCCCGTCCGGTGTCTCGTTGTAGAAGGAGACGTTTCCGCCGGTGACGGGCGTCGAGAGGACCCGGCATCCTTCTCCCAGACCGGCCACGGCTTCGGCGAAGTGATAATAATTGCCCGGCTTGAGGGGATTCCCGAAGTTCAGGCAGTTGGTGATCGCGACCGGACGAGCGCCGCTGCAGGCCACGTTTCTCGCGGCTTCCGCCATGGCGATCTCCGCCCCGCGGCGCGGCTCCAGGTAGACGTAGCGCCCGTTGCAGTCCAGGGAAGCGGCGATGCCGCGTCCGGAATCGGCCAGCCGCAGCACGGTCGCATCCGATCCCGGGCCGACCACCGTGTTCGTCCCGACCGTCGTGTCGTACTGCTCGTAGATCCAGCGGCACGAGGCGAGCGACGGGGAGTCCAGCAGCGTCAGCAGAGCGTCCGCTGCCTCCTGGTCGGAGATCGGGCCGGAGTACTCCGCGATGTCCAGCTCCCGCAGCCCGCGCACCTCGGGGTCCTCGACCCCCTCTCTCGTGTAGGTCGGGCACTCGTTGACGAGCGGTTGCACAGGTATCTCGACCACCACCTGTCCACCGTCCCGGACCCGGAAGAAACCGTCGTCCGTGACCCGGCCCACGACCGCCGCTTCCAGATCCCACTTCGAGAGCACCTCCGCCACCGAGGTCTCACACCCGGGTTTGGCCACGAGGAGCATGCGCTCCTGCGACTCGGAGAGGAGGATCTCGTACGGCGTCATGCCCGGCTCCCTCACCGGGACCAGGGCGACGTCGATGTCGATCCCGGAGCCGCTGCGCGCCGCCATCTCGGTTCCGCTCGAGGTGAGGCCCGCGGCGCCCATATCCTGGATCCCCACCAGCAGGTCGCGCCCGATGAGCTCGAGGCTGGCCTCGAGCAGGAGCTTCTCGGTGAACGGGTCGCCTACCTGAACCTGGGGGCGGCTGTCCGAGCCCTCGTCTAGCTCCACCGAGGCGAAGGTGGCGCCGTGGATGCCGTCGCGACCGGTCTTGGCGCCGACAGCCATGACCGCGTTGCCCACCCCTTCGGCCTTCCCGCGCATCAAGTCGTCGAGGCGCAGGATCCCGACGCACATCACGTTGATGATTGGGTTCCGCTCGTAGGAGGGATCGAAGATCGCCTCGCCGCCCACCGTAGGGACGCCGACGCAGTTCCCGTAGTCACCCACTCCGCGTACCACACCGTCGAGCAGGTAGCGGGAGCGCGGTGAATCGAGGGATCCGAAATGGAGGCTGTCGAGGATCGCGATCGGGCGCGCGCCCATCGTGAAGACGTCCCGGAGGATGCCTCCCGATCCGGTCGCCGCCCCCTGATAGGGCTCGACGGCCGATGGGTGATTGTGGGATTCGATCTTGAACGCCACGCCCCAGCCGTCACCCGCGTCGATCACGCCGGCGTTCTCTCCCGGCCCCTGGACCACGAGAGGTCCCTCGGTCGGGAGGGTCTCGAGGTGGGGGCGTGAGTTCTTGTAGCCGCAGTGCTCCGACCACATGGCGCTGAACACGCCCAACTCGGGAAAGGTGGGCTCGCGTCCGAGGATCTCCAGGATCTGCTCGTACTCGTCGGGAGAGAGGCCGTGATCGGCGATCAGCTCCGGCGTGATCTCGATCACCGGCGCCCGGGTGGCCGGCCCGCTCAAGGCGCGCTCGCTTCCGCGGCTTCCGCCGCCTCCGTTCCGGGCCCGTCGCCGGCCTCCTCCGCCTGCTTGGCCGTGCTGCCCGTCGCTTGAAGAGACTCGATCAAGGATTGAAAAACGCCGAGGCCGTCGGTGCCGAGAAGCTTCGAGACCACGCGTTCCGGGTGAGGCATGAGACCGACGACTCGACGGCGTTCGTCACAGATTCCCGCGATGTTCCGGACCGAGCCGTTGGGGTTGGCCCCTTCCGTAGGCTGTCCGAGCTCGTCCACGTACCGGAAGATCACCCGGCGCTCGCCTTCGAGCGCGTCGATCACCCTCTGATCGGCGACGTATTGGCCCTCGCCGTGGGCGATCGGCATCCGGAGGAGGTCTCCGTCATCGTACTTCGAGGTGAAAGGGGTGTCGGTCCGTTCGACCCGGACCCGGACGGGGTGGGAGCGAAAGCGCAGCGAATCGTTTCGGACCAGGGCACCGGGGAGGAGACCCGCCTCGCAGAGGATCTGGAAACCGTTGCAGATGCCGAGCACCGGCCCGCCGTCTCGAGCGAAGGCGATCACCTCGCGCATGATCGGGCTGAAGCGCGCGATCGCGCCGGCCCGCAGGTGGTCCCCGTACGAGAAGCCGCCGGGCAGGAGGATCGCCCGGCACCCTTCCACATCGTGCGACTTGTGCCACAGATAGACAGCTTCGGCGCCGATCCCTTCGTCGACGGCGCGGTAGCAATCCTGGTCGCAGTTGGAGCCGGGGAACCGAACGATGCCGATCTTCACGGCGACGCTGTCTCCGGAGACCCGATCTCCACCTCGTAACGCTCGATCACGGGGTTGGCGATGAGCTCCTCGCACATGCGGTCGACGCTGCTCCTCGCCTCATCCGCGTCGTCGGCGTCGAGCTCGAAGCGCACCAAGCGGCCGGCCTTCACGTGGTGGACCCCGCTGTAGCCGAGGTTGCCCAGCGCCTGTCCGATCGTCTGCCCTTCCGGGTCCACGATGCCCTCCCGGGGCGTGACCCGGATCTCTATTTCGAATCTCACGAGTTCGCTAACCTTCTGACTGATATCATGTTATAGGGCGATATATGAAGTGTATTCTATCTTCCGGCGTCTCGGCTGCGTCGTCCGTATCCCCGGAGCCCGTCTTGGTTCACATCCTCCGCTTACTCTACCCGTACACCTGTACAGGTAGAGGGACGGGCGCACTAGGTCGCCCTCATCGGCATGGTCAGTAAACGATCAGTAAACGAGTAGCTCCCGGCCGGTGATTCGCCGATACGCATCGCGATAGCGCTTCGACGTGGCGGCGACCACCTCGTCGGACAGATCGGGCGGGGGCGCCTCCCCGTTCCAGTCTCCGGCCTTCTTCAGACCTTCCAGATAGTCACGGACAGGCTGCTTGTCCAATGACTCCTGGCTGCGTCCCGCCTCGTACCTGTCCGCCGGCCAGAAGCGCGAGGAGTCGGGGGTCAGCACCTCGTCGATCAAGAGCACTTCTCCCGTATTCGACACCCCGAACTCGAACTTCGTGTCCGCCACGATGATCCCGCGTCTGGCCGCCACGTCACGGCCGAACGAGTAGAGCGCCAGGCTGATCTCCTGCAGCATGTCGCTCGTCTTCTGCCCCAGACGCCGCTGGAGCTGGCCGAACGTGATGTTCTCGTCGTGGCCTTCCTCGGCCTTCGTGGCCGGCGAGAACAGGGGCTCCGGCAACCGCTCGCTCTCCCTGAGGCCCTCCGGCAGCCTCTCGCCCGCCAACGTTCCGCTCTCCCTATACTCCTTCCAGGCGGACCCTGCCAGGTATCCCCTCACGACGCACTCGACGGGGAAGGGGGAGGCGCGCCGAACGAGCATTCCTCGACCCGCCCACGCCTCCCTCGTCTCGGCGAGCTCGGGCCGGACGGCGACGATCTCGTCCGGGTCGCTCGCCACGCGGTGATTCTGGATGAGGTGCGGGCTGCGGTCGAACCAGAAGGCGGAGAGCTGGGTCAGGACGCTACCCTTGTCCGGGATCGCCTGCGGGAGGACGTAATCGAAGGCGCTTATCCGGTCGCTGGCGACCATCAGCAGATGCTCTCCCAGGTCGTACATCTCTCGGACCTTGCCGCTGCGAAGAAGCGGGAGGGGGAGGGTCGTCATACGCGCAATCTGGCGGGCTCGAGGTTCTTGGCATCAGCCGAGTCCAGGGTCGGCTCCACGCGGTTGGCGAGGAAGGCATCGACCTGCTCCGCGGCGCGTCCCGTGAGCCGGCTCGGATCAGCCTGCTCGCGCAGCGGCTCTCCCGAGAGCGGGATCTGATCGTCCTCCTCGACCCTGAGCAGGAAGTCTCCGGAGCCGGAGCCCGCCTGCGCCAGTTCGCGTGCAGCCATAGCATGGCCCCGGATCCGCTCGTGAAGATCCTGTCGATCGCCGCCCGCCCGCACACCGGCGATGAGCAGGCTTTCCGCCAGGAGGAACGGGAGCTCGCGCTCGAGGCGCGCCCGGATGACTTCCGGGTGAACGACGAGGCCGCTCGCCACGTTCAGGGCGATCAGGAGGACGGCGTCTGCAGACAGGAAGGCTTCGGGCAGGACGATGCGCCGCGAGGCCGAGTCGTCGAGCGTGCGCTCGAGCCACTGTACCGACGCCGTCCAGGCCGCCTCCAACTCCAGCGTGCACAGGTGGCGCGCCAGAGCGCACATCCGCTCCGAGCGCATCGGGTTCCGCTTGTAGGGCATGGCCGATGAGCCTATCTGCCGGCTGCCGAACGGCTCCTCCAACTCGCCGATGCCCTGCAGAAGCCGGATGTCCGTTCCGAAACGGGCGGCGCTCGACCCGATGCCCGAGAGCGCTCCCAGAACCCTCTGGTCGACCTTGCGGGGATAGACCTGTCCGACGACATCGTAGACGCCCGAGAAACCGAACGCCTCGGCCAGCTTCCGGTTGAGCGCCTCGACCCGCGCGCCGTCGCCCAGAAGCGCCTGGAACGTCGCCTCCGTGCCGGTCGTGCCGCGCGCCCCGCGCAGCCGCAGCTCGCGCAGGGCCGCGTCGATCTGATCGAGGTCGAAGAGGAGGTCCTGCAGCCACAGGCACGCGCGCTTGCCCACGGTGGTGGGTTGTGCGGGCTGGAAGTGGGTGTAGCCCAGCGTCGGGAGATCGCGGTACTCGCGGGCGAACGCCGCCAACGCCGCTACGGCCGCGACGAGGCGGTCACGTACGAGCCGGAGGGCGTCGCGCTGCTGGATGAGCGATGCGTTGTCGGCCACGAACGCGCTGGTGGCGCCGAGATGGATATAGCCGCGAGCGGCGGGCGCCATCTCCCCGAAGTGGTGGACGTGCGCCATCACGTCGTGCCGGAGCTCCCGCTCCAGCTCGGCAACCCGGCCGAGGTCGAGTGCGTCCCGGGCCTCTCGCATTTCCGCGATCGCGGATTCGGGAATCTCGACACCGAGCTCCCTTTCCGCCTCGGCGAGCGTGATCCAGAGGTCTCGCCAGACGAGGGCCGTGTGCGTCGGCGAGAAGATGTCGGCCATCTCTTCGGACGCGTACCGGTCGATCAGTGGGTGTGGATAGCGAAGGCGATCGTTCGACATCATGCCTAGCTGGCCGCTAACGAGCTCATGAGCTACCGACGGATCGGAAACGAGGTGACCAACGTCGCCCCCTGGCGGCTGATAAACAACTCGACCCATCCACGCTCGGCCGCCTCGAGGAGAAGGTCGCGGGCCTCCTCCGCGGTGCGGACCTCCCGCCGGTTGATCGCCACGATCACGTCGTCCTCCCGCATGCCGGTCCGCCGGGCGAGCGGGCCCTCGACCTCGACGATCATCGCGCCGGCGTCGACGGTGAGGTCTCGCTCGACGGCGATTCCCGGCGTCACCGAGACGAGTCGCAGGCCCCGCAGCGCCTCGACCCGTTCGGCGCCCTCGGACGGCAGCTCCTCGATCTCCATGCTCAGGGCCACTTGGCTCCCGCCTCTCAGGAGCTCCACATCGATGCGCCCGTTGACGCCTGCATCCAGCAGACCGATCTCCCAATCGAGCGCGCCGCGTACCGGCTTGCCGTCCAGGGTGAGGATGATGTCGCCCTCCGCGAGGCCCGCGCTCGAGGCGGGCGAAGCAGGCGCGATCCGACGAACGCTCGCGACCGACACGAAGCTGTCCGAGGGGACGGTGGCCACGTCGGCCCCGACCCAGGGGCGTCGAATGCGGCCGAAGTCCCTCAACTCCCGGGCTACCCGCAGCGCACGGTCGATCGGTATCGCGAAGCCGAGACCCTGCGAGCCTCCCGAGCTCGAGAAGATGGAGGAGTTCACGCCGACCACGTCGCCCCGGATGTTGACGAGCGGCCCTCCGGAGTTGCCGGGGTTGATCGAGGCGTCGGTCTGCACCATGTCGGCGTACAGGACTTCCCGTTGTCCCGTGGCCCGGATGTCGCGATCTACACCCGAGATCACGCCCCTCGTCACCGTCGCCTCCGAGTTGGCCAGGAAAGAGCCGTACGGATTGCCTATCGCGATGGCGGGCTCGCCGACCATCAGGTCCGCCGAGCGTCCGAGGGGTGCGCCCGGCACTCTGCCGGGAGGTATGCGCAGGACGGCAAGGTCCGTGAGCTCGTCGCGCCCCACGACGGATGCGTCGTAGGTGCGACCCATCCCGTCGACGACGATGACCGAGTCCGCGTTCTGAACGACATGATCGTTGGTGAGGATCGTGCCCTGATCATCGATGGCGAAACCCGATCCGAGACCCGACACGAGACGATCGCGGGACGGTCCGAAGAGCTCGAGGAAGCTGCGCGCCCGCATGCGCTCATGGCGAAAGACGCTGACGCTCACGACCGAAGGAAGGACCTGCCGTACGGCCAGGACCGTGGGCGTCACCCGGTCGCGGCCCGAGACCGTATCGCCGACGCTCTGGTCGACGACCGCCCAGCGGCCTTCCGCGTCTCCACGCGCTCCCGCCGACGTCGTCCAGGAGGCGGAAGAAGCGGGCAGGGAGGTGGCCTCTCCGAGGCCGGCGCTCGCTCCAGCGCCCCCGGCCGCGCCGGTCTCCAAAGCGGAAGCCCCTCGCTGAGCGGCGAGCGCCCAGCCCAGAGCCAGGCCGAGCAGGAGCGTCACGCCGACTACGCTCGAGAGACGGGCCAGGCGGCCATCTCGGGTCACGGCCATCGGTCCTATGGCTATCCTAGCTCTCGGTTCGATTCGGTCTCACGATGCCGGGTATGCCCGGCGGCCGATTCCATCCCTCGGCGTACCGCACGCCGGTAAGGTAGAGTCCCCACGCCGGAGCGGGTACCGGCGGGCGAGGCCCACCGGTCGCCCCGGCCGTCGCTCCCCGGGTTGCCTCGGTCGCCCGATCGGGCGGCGCGGGCTCGCTCTCGCTTCCCTCCGCGAGGAGCCGTTCGAGCTCTTCCGGGCCGCGGCGGCCCGCCGCCACCTCGATGATCGTGGCGACCAGGTATCGTACCATCCTGTGAAGGAACCGGTCCCCCACGACGGTGAAGTGCAGCAGCCCCGTCAGCGAGCGTTCCCAGCCGGCGCTTTCCAGCGTGCAGAGGGTGCCCCGCTCTGGCTGCCCCGATTTGCTGAACGACGCAAAGGAGTGCTGGCCGAGGATGCTACCGGAGATCTCGGTCAGCTTCTCGGCGTCGAGAGCCAGCCGCG
>JBDGZR010000142.1:0-7816 GCA_039588495.1 Gemmatimonadota bacterium
AATTGCCAACGATAACTTGGCTCTGGCCGCGTAACTAGCGCGGTCCGTCTGACGCTCGGCCCGGCCCGAGGCGGGGCATCAGGCGACGCTGTATCGGGCTGGACGGGGTCCGCAAGCCGCGGGCGGTCCCGTCGAGAGGGCGAAAGCCCATTTGCGGCTGGCCGACCGACGGTCGTCTACGAACCGGAGGAAGGCGAGAAAACCAAAGCGTAGACTACGCACGTAGATGCTGCGGGCGAAGGCCTCGCGGACGCGGGTTCGATTCCCGCCGCCTCCATCACCGCAGACCGTGGCGCCGGCTTCCTCTGGAGGCTCGGCGCCCGGCTTTTTTTGGGACGGCGTTTATGCTTGACGAGATTCGAGAGCGGCTGAGCGAGGAGACCGAGCGTCTCCTGCACGAGCTCGAGGTGGTTCTTCCCAAGGCGATCCAGCATGCACTGGAGCTCGGCGATCTGCGGGAGAACTCGGAGTGGCACGCGGCCCTGGAGCGACAGGGTTTCGTGCACGCGCGGCTGGACTACATCCGCCGGCGTCTGGGTGAGCTCCAGGAAATAGACATGGAGACGATTCCGCACGACCGGATCGGCTTCGGATCGCGCGTTACGCTCAGGGACGTCGAGGATGGCTCGACCGAAGTCTACACCCTGGCCTTCGGCGAGCATATCGACTTCGAGAAAGCCGAGATCTCCATGGCTTCGCCCTTCGGCAAGGCACTGCTCGGACGCCAGCCGGGCGATGAGGTGAGCGTCATCCTGCCGAGCGCGACGGTACACTACGAGATCCTCGAGTTCTCCAGCATTCACGAGATGGCGGGCCTGGACGACGGCTGAGCATGGACTGGCCGCTGCTCCATCTCTCGGTCCACCACATTCCTGTCGTCCTATCCATCGCCGGGGGACTCGCCGCGCTCGCCGGACTCCTGCTTCGGCGGTCCGGAGTCATCCACTTCGGCGCGGTCTCCCTCCTGCTGGCCGCCGCGGCAGCGCCCGTCGCGTACCTGTCGGGCAGGGCGGCCGCATCGGCGATCGGCGCCGAGATCGGCGGTGACTCCTCGCAGGCGGACGCCCTTCGCTCCGTGGTCGACGCGCACGCCGCCTTCGGTCTGGCCGCGACGATCGCTCTGCTGATGGCTGGAGTGGCGGCCGTCGCCTGGCTGCGTGGCCGAACGGGCGCACGCGTGACGGGAGGGATGGCGCTCCTCGGCCTGCTGGCCGCCGGTCTATCCGCAGCCGCCGGCCGGGAGGGCGGGGAGATCCGGCACGGACCTCCAGGCTCCGCGGCTCTAGAACACCTTGATGGGCGGGATGTACTTGTCGGGGTTGGCTCTCAGATCGGCGAGGATGCTGTTCAGCTCCACGATCATCCTGAGCAGCTCCTCGTAGAGGGCCTCGTCGACGATGAGTTGGCCCATGGACCCCTCGCCGGATCGCAGGCCGGCCAGTAGCGAATCGGTGCTGGAGGCGGCGCCGGCCAGCGACTCGTACAGGGAGTCCGAGTCCAGGAGCCGCCCGAGAGAACCCTCGCCGCGAGCCAGCTTCGCCGTGACGCTGTCCAGCGACTCCATGGCGCCCAGCAGGCGATCGTAGAGCTCGTCATCCTTGACCAGGCGTCCGAGCGCCCCCTCGCCCGAGTTCACGGAGGCCAGCAGCCGCGAAAGGTCTCCGCTCATGCCCACCAGGTGATCGTACAGGTCCCGGTTGACCAGTAGCTGCCCGACGGTTCCCTCACCGGCCAGGAGGTCCCGCGTGAGCGCGTCCAGCGACCGGACCAGGTCGGTGAGGCTGACGACGGCCGTCGAGGCTTCGTCCAGGAGCTCTGCATAGTCGAAAACCTCGGCCGCCACCAGCGTATCGCCGGACTCGAGGGTTCGGGCACCCGGGCTTCCGGGTTCGATGTCGATGATCCGGTCGCCCAGCAGGCCCAGCGTCCTGATGCGCGCGCGGGAATCCGTACGGATCTGGCTGCGTACCTGCCGGTTGATCGCCAGCCACACCGCGAGCCCCTCGCCGGTCGGGGGGCGGTCCTCGGGTCCGATGAAGCCGATCCGGGCCACCTGGCCCACCGGCTGGCCCGCCAGCTGAACCGAAGCGCCGGGAGCGAGGCCCTGGGCCGAGCGCATCAGCGTCACCAGCTCGTACCGATCTCCGAAGACGCTCCCCATGTCGCCTATGTAGAAGATGCCGGCCGCGAGAAGGACGAGCGCGATGATCAGCATGACGCCGACCTTCACTTCCTCCCAGGTGATGGCTCTGGATCGCCTCATCCAAGCTCCCGCCGGCCCTGCGTTACCGGCCTATTCGAGGTATTCACGGACGTATTCGTCATCGGATGCGAGCATCTCGGCAGGCGTGCCGATGAAGATAATCCGCCCGCTCTGCAGGAGCGCGATGCGATTCGCGATCCGGCAGGCCGAGCGGGTGTCATGCGTGACGACGATCGAGCTCACGTGGAGCTCGCGTCTCAACTTGACGATCAGGTTGTCGATCGTGCGAGTGGTGATCGGGTCCAGTCCGCTCGTCGGCTCGTCGAATAGGAGGATCTCCGGGCGGTGAACGATCGCCCTGGCGATCGCCACCCGCTTCTTCATTCCCCCGGAGAGCTCCGATGGCAGAAGGCTCTCCACCCGCCGGTAATCCAGGTCGACGAAGGAGAGCGCCTCCCGCACGCGTCGGGCGATCTCCTCCAGTGAAAGCTCGGTGTGCTCGAACAGCGGGAAGCCGACGTTGTCGAAGATCGACAGGGAATCGAACAGCGCCGACCCCTGAAAGACCATGCCCATCCTCTGCCGGGTCTCGAAGATCTCGGCGCGTCCAGCCGTCTCGATGTCGTGGCCCAGTACCTCGACGTGGCCGGAGTCCGGCTCCTCGAGGTGGAGAATGAGCTTGAGGATCGTGCTCTTGCCGACGCCGCTTCCACCCAGGACACACATCGTCTCGCCGCGGCGGACGGAGAATCCGATCTCGTCCAGGACGACGTGGCTACCGTAGGTGAGCCGCACGTCGCGCAGCATGACGACGGGTCCGTTCTGGTCGGGGCTCGGCATCGCTTGGGACATTTCCATCACTCGATCAGCAGAGCGATCAGCAGCTGGGTGAGAAAGTAGTCCGAGGCCAGGATCAGGATCGACGAGCTGACCACCGCCTGGGTGGTCGCGCGGCCGACGCCCTCCGTACCTCCGCGCGTGGTCATCCCGTAGTAGCACGAAGTCAGCGCCATGATCCCACCGAAGACGAGCGGCTTCAGGAGTCCGCCGAAGACGTCGATCGGGATGTAACGGAGGATGAAGCCGGTATCGGCAAGTGACTGGTAGACGGAGCGCAGGTACAGTGTGGCCGTGAGATCGAGCTTCACCACCGCGATGAGCATCCCTCCGCCGACGGCAATAACGTCCATGATGACGGTCAGCACCGGGAGCATCATCAGCGCCGCCAGGAACCGCGGCGTCACGAGCTTTCGCACGGGATCGACGCCCAGGGTGTTCAGGGCGTCGATCTGCTCTGTGATGCGCATCGATCCGAGTTGCGCCGCCATCCCGGAACCCGCCCGGCCGGTGACCATGAGAGCGGTGAGCACCGGTCCGAGCTCTCGAACGGCGCTCGCTCCGACGAGTCGCCCGATATAGATGGTTGCCCCGAACTGCTTCATCTCGACGGATGACTGCAGTGCCAGCACCATTCCCGTGAAGAGTCCGGTGAGTGCGACGATGCCGAGCGAGGCGACACCTATCGTGTCCATCTGCTGCACGAGGTCGCGCCAGTAGAAGGGCCGGGTCACGGCGGAGACCAGAACCCGGCCGAGCAGGCTGAAGTAGCTCTGGACCCGGTACGCCGAGGCCTTGAGAGCTTCGTTGAGCCAACGGATGGGAGAGGCGCGGGAGGATGACATTCGGCCGCAGGTTAGATCCGAGGACAACGCGGCGCAACCGCTGGCCAAGCGGCCTCTCGGCTCTCAGGTTTCTGGGCGAGCGCGAACGCCTCCGACCGCCGACGAGGGAAGGGAGACACAGGCATGAAACCGGTCTGCACGGACGAGGCTCCCGGGGCCATCGGCCCGTACACGCAGGCGATCGAAACCGGAGGGATGGTGTACTCCTCCGGCCAGATCGGATTGGATCCCGACACCGGCGAGCTCGTCGAGGGGATAGAAGCGCAGACGCACCGCGTCATGCGCAACCTGCAAGGCGTACTTGCGGCGGCCGGGCTCGATTTCGGCGCGGTGGTGAAGACGACGATCTTCCTCGCCGACATGGAGGACTTCGTCACCGTGAACGGGATCTACGCGGAGTACCTCGGCGAGCCGTATCCCGCCCGGTCGACGGTCGAGGTGGCTCGTCTTCCCAAGGACGCACTGATCGAGGTGGACCTGGTGGCGAAGCGACGGTGAGCTCTGGAGCCGCCGGCGACGGGCACCCGGTGCACCGGGGTTCACGGGAGCGGATGGAGGACTGGTGTCTCCTGCGGTCTTCAAAACCGACACGACGGCCGTGAAGGTCGTTGGCTGGGTTCGATTCCCAGACGCTCCCGCCATTCGGCTCTCGGCGCGTGGCCGGCTCCTGGTCATCCTGCTGACGGCCACTACCCTCTTGTTTGCCGCCGCGGCCCCGGGTCTGACTCCGGCTCTGCGAGCGCAGGAACCGGAGCCTCCCCCCGCCGGCCAGGACACACTCTCCGCGGAAGAGGATGCGGAGGGAGATCCGGTGGGGGAAGGGACGGAAGGACAGGCCGAGGAGGGCGGCGCCGCGGCCGAGGCGGAGGATTCCGGTCAGGCCGCCCCGGATCGCGAGCGGCCGGTCAGTCCCTCCGGCGCCATGCTCCGCTCGGTCATCGTTCCGGGCTGGGGTCAGACAGCGGCGCACCAGCCGGCCCGAGGTGCCATCTACTTCACGGTGTGGTCCGGCGGCATCTTCATGATCATCAAGTCCAATGCCGAGTTGAACGCCGCCAAGCGCGCCGAAGATGACGAGCTGATCGACAGCCGAAGTCAGGCACGGGAGGATTGGATCCTCTTCACCGGCCTCTGGGCGCTGATCAGCGGAGTGGACGCATGGGTGTCGGCGCAGTTCGCCGGTTTCGAGGGCGAGGTGCGTCCGCCTCAGGACGGCTCTCCCGGTGTCGAGTTCGCCTATCCCGTGAAGTTGTTCTGACGCATGGCCGTTTCCGGATGAGCCGCTCTGCGGACCTGGGTCCGCACGCGCCGATCGGGGTCTTCGACTCGGGCGTCGGAGGGCTGACGGTCGTGCATGCCCTGCGCGAGAGACTCCCCTTCGAGTCGATCGTCTACCTGGGGGACACCGCTCGCGTCCCCTACGGGCCGAAGTCGCCGGATACGGTCCGGCGGTACGCCGGCGAGGCGGCGGGCTTTCTGCTCGCCAGGGACGTGAAGCTCATCGTGATCGCGTGCAATACCGCGACCGCGAGAGCGGCGGACGACGTGGCCGCGAGCGTGTCGATCCCCGTGGTGGGCGTCATCGAGCCGGGCGCGACGGAGGCGGCCCGGAGGTCCCGCGACGGCGTGATCGGGGTCATCGGCACCCAGGGCACGATCGAGAGCGGCATCTACGAGCGGGTGATCCGGGAGCTGCGTCCCGAAGCGAGCGTCCTGAGCGCGCCGTGTCCCCTCTTCGTCGCGCTCGCCGAGGAAGGATGGACGCAGGGTGACGTCGCCCGGCTCACGGCCGAGCGGTACCTGGAGCCTCTGCTGCAAAAAGGGATCGACACCCTCGTGCTCGGCTGCACGCACTACCCGCTTCTCAAGCCACTCCTCGCGGAGGTTGCCGAGGGCGTGGAGCTCATCGATTCCGCCGAGGCCACGGCGGCGGCCGTAGCCAGCACACTCGCCGATCTCGGGGTAGCTGCCGAGCCGACGGGTCGCCCGGCCACGGCCCGCTACTTCGTCACGGATGACGCGCGGCAATTCGGCGCGGTGGCGAACCGGTTTCTGGGAGAGCCGGTCGACAGCCTGGAGTGGGTCAGTCTAGGTGCCAGTGCCTGAGCTCGATCGAATCGGCCGTGAGCACCGCGTAGCTGCGGTGGTGGATCCAATCTCCGGCGTTCAGATAGTGACGTCCTGGCTCGACCTCGACCAACTCGGGCCGGTGGGTGTCCCCGAATACGACCAGGTCGATCTCGGGGCGGCTCGCGAGCAAGGCTCGGGCATGCTCGCCGAGCCGATCGGCCCGCTCGTGATCATCCCCCGCCCGGCCTTCCAGTCGGGCCGGCGTCCCGCTGACCCTCCGGACGAGCGGGAGCGAGAGATCCGGCGGGGCGAGCCGGAAGAGAGCGCGGAAGGCTCGACTCCTGATCACTCCTCGGAACGCCCGATAGGCGCCCTCGCCGTCCAGCAGGCCGTCACCGTGAGCCACGTAGGCCCGCCGGTTCGCCAGCGCCGTCGCGACAGGAGCGTCGAGCAACTCGATCCCGATCTCTTCGCCGAGGAAGCTGCCCGTCCAGGCATCGTGGTTTCCACCGACGAGACGCACCCTGACGCCCGCATCGACCAGATCGGCGAGGCGGCGCAGCACCGGGAAGTAGCGACGCAGGATGACGCTGTGGTACTCGAACCAGAAATCGAACAGGTCGCCGTTGATCAACAGCTCGTCGACCTTGCCGGGAAGCGATTGCAGGAAGGAGAGGAACGTCTCCTCGCCTTCCGGCGGAATCTCGCCGAGGTGGATGTCGGAGACGACGATGGTGGGTCGAGCGGGCGTACCGGAAGTGGTCATGCCGGAAGATAGATCGCGCGAACCCGAGAGCGAAACGCGTGGCGCGCCGCATGGACGCCCGCACTCCGTAGAAGTGACGGTTCGCTACGCGGAGACGGATCAGATGGGCCGCGCCCACCACGGCGTCTACGTCGTCTGGTGCGAGCTCGGCCGTACCTCGATGATGCGTGAGCGCGGCGTTTCCTACGCCGAGATGGAGCGGAGCGGGGTGCTTCTGCCCGTGACTCGCGTGGAAGTGGAGTATCGCGCCGCGGCTTACTACGAGGAGACGGTGCGCATCGAGACGAGAGTCGAGGCGGCCCGGAGCCGCTCGGTCAGGTTCGCCTACGAGATCATCGGCCCGGGGGAGCGCCTCCTCGCCCGGGCTCGCACCGACCTCGCCTGCATCGATGGCGAAGGCCGAACGCGCAGGATCCCCGACGAGGTGCGCGAAGCTCTGCGGGCGGCCGCGCCATGAACGGCCGGCGAGCGTTGGCGGCCGCGCTGATTCTGACGGCGATAGCCGGGTGCTCCAAACAGGTGCAGACCGGACCGCCGCTCGCCGATCCCGAGATCGTGGCGGCGCGCGTTCGCCAGGCCACCGGCCCTCCCGGGCCCCATCGACTGCGCTTCGACTGGCAGTACGCGGACGAGCACGGCCAGTTGAGCGGGGAGGGGGTGGCGCGATACAACCCGACCGACTCTCTCAGACTGGATCTCTTCGCGCCTGGAGACGCATCGATGGGCGTCTCGCTCACGCCGAGCGGCCTGGCCACCCTGGGCGAGATCGAGGAGGTGAGACTGCCGGGCCCGGTCTTCCTCTACGCGATGGCGGGGATCTTCCGGCCCGGCGGGACGTTGCCGGGGCGTGGCTTTCTGGCCGACAGCGCACAGGTCCTGGTGTTTCCAGTCGGGAGCGACTCCCTCTTCGCCCACGTGCAGGGTTCTCGCGTCCTTCGGCTCGAGGAACGCCGCTCGGGACGCGTGCGGCAACGGATCGAGGTCTCGTGGGATGGCCTCGGGGTGTGGCCAAGGAGCGCCGAGTATCGCGATTTTGTAGAATCACGACGCGTCCGCTGGGAACTGACCGAGGCGACCGAGGTGCTGACCAGACAT
>JBDGZR010000143.1:0-7603 GCA_039588495.1 Gemmatimonadota bacterium
ACGCTTCCACGAGGAGATCTTCGGGCTCTCGGCGGCCGTCGCCTCGGGATTCATGAGCTTCTACTTCGGCTCGATCGCGCTCAGCCGCTTCGTGGCGGGCTTCCTGTCCAAGCGGGTGCCGTGGATCGTGCTTTCGCTGACCTACCTGGCAGCCGCCTTCGTCGTCACGCTAACGGTGGTGCTCCTCACCTCCGAAGGGGAACCGGAGACGGTCACGCGGTGGCTCGAGGCTCCCCGGTTGGCGTTCCTGTTCTCGGTCGTCGGCTTCTTCCTCGGACCCATCTATCCGACGATCTCGTCGATCGTGCTCACGAAGATGCCGAAGGCGCAGCAGGCGGCGATGACGGGGCTCATCATCATCTTCTCCGCCCTGGGCGGAACCACCGGCTCGCTCATCACCGGCCGTCTCACCGACATACTCAACACCCACGACGCCTTCTTCTTCCCCCTCATCCCGATCGCGCTCCTCGCGCTCATGCTCATCCCGTACAAGCGCCTCGCCGACCGCCACGCCGACGCGAACGAGTGAGATCGTGAGATGAAGATCCCCGTCGAAGAGACCTTCCGCCGTCTGCTCGATCAGGAAGACACCGACGGCGACAACCAGATCACCGTCAAGGACGACGGACCGAAGCGGTTCGTCGTGACTGGCGACGAGGGAGATCCCTACACGGTCGAGGGAACGTACCCGCTCTCCAACCTGCTCCAGGAGCTCGCACTCGCCCGGGACGAGGGCGCCGAGACGCTCGACCTCGATTCCGAGCGGATCCACGCGAACCCCGTCCACCGCGTCTCGCGGATGATTCGGGAGGTGTTCTGGGACGGCCTCACGCGCACCATCGATGCCGAGGGCCTCTCCCATGTGGCCATCGACGCGAAGGGAGAGGGGACCGACCTCGACCGCCGCCCCCGCATCTACGTTCCCCACGGTGATGAGACCGCGCTCGACTACTTCGAGCGGGTGGCGCGCGAGCGGCCCGACCTTGGCCTCGAGGTGGGGCGGCTGCCGGAGACGATCACGCCCGAATACGTCCTGGGCCTCAACGAGCGGCCCGGCATCCTGAGTCTCGCGCTCCTCGAAGAGGAAGACGGGTCGGTGCGCGGGCTGCCGTTCGTGGTGCCGGGCGGGCGCTTCAACGAGCTCTACGGGTGGGACAGTTACTTCATCGTCCTTGGCCTCCTCCACGACGGCTTGGTGGGGCGGGCGAAGGCGATGGTGACGCATTTTCTCTATGAGATCGAGCACTACGGCCAGATCCTCAACGCCAACCGGAGCTATTTCCTCACCCGCTCGCAGCCGCCCTTCCTCACCGCGATGGGCTGGGCCGTCTACGAGCATCTCCCCGAGGGGGAGGACCGCGACGCGTGGTTCGCCGAGGTGATCCGTACCGCCATCCGCGAGTACGAGACGGTCTGGACGAGCCCTCCCAAGCTCACCGAGACAGGCCTGAGCCGGTACTATGCATCCGGCATCGGAATGCCGCCCGAGACCGAGGTCGAACACTTCGACGGGCACCTCAAGCCCTACGCCGAGGCCGCCGGCATGGATGTGGCGCACTATCGGCAGGCTATCCGGTGGCGCGAGATCGTCGTTCCCGAGCTGGACGAGTACTTCGTGCACGACCGCACGCTCCGCGAGTCGGGCCACGATAATAGCTACCGGCTCGAGGGCCGCGCCGCCCATCTCTGCACCGTCGATCTCAATTCGCTCCTCTACAGCTACGAGACCGATATCGCGCGCGCCCTGAAAGAGGTCTTCGGCGACGCGCTCGAGACGGCCGATGGCGCCGTCCATGCGAGCGCCGAGTGGGAGGAGCGCGCCGAGCGTCGCCGGGAGCTTGTGAGCCAGCTCTGCTGGAACGAGGAGCGGGGCATGTTCTTCGACCACGACTTCGTTCGGGAGGAGAGTACCGGCTTTGAGAGCGTGACCTCGCTGTATCCGCTGTGGGCGGGCCTCGCCACGGGCGAGCAGGCAGCGAGGCTCGTCGGGAGCGCAGTGCCGCTTCTTGAAGAGGCCGGAGGGCTCGCCTCCACGACCGAAGCCTCCCGCGGGCCCATCTCCGAGCAGCACCCCCAGCGGCAGTGGGACTACCCCTTCGGCTGGCCCCCACACCAGATGCTCGCCTGGCAGGGCCTCATCGACTTTGGCTATGAGTCGGTCGCGCAGCGGCTCGTGTATCGTTGGCTGTATATGATCACGAGGAACGCCGCCGATTACAACGGCACTATCCCCGAGAAGTACGACGTCGTCGACTGCACCCACGATGTGTTTGTCGAATACGGGAACGTGGGCACCGAGTTCGACTACATCACCAGGGAGGGCTTCGGGTGGATGAACGCCTCGTACCAGGTCGGCCTCTCGCTCCTCCCGGACGCTCTTCGCGCCGCGCTCGAAGCGGGGACGCCGCCGGAGGAGCTCTTCTAGAGGGCGGGCGCCTGACAGGGACCGTCAGGGTGTGCGATCGTCGTGCGCATCGGCCTAAATTGCGGAGTTCGACGGTTCCGCTCTGACCCGCTTCGAGGGTTCACCAATGCATATGCGCGCATATCCACTCCTCGGGCTGCTCATCCTGCAGGCGTGCGAAACCCCTCCAGGAGAGGAGCGTGAGTGGCAGACGCCGGTCCTGGAGGCCCCCGAGACAGGGCTGGATGACCCCGCGGCCTATGAAGGGTACTCGACCCGCTTCTTCCGCGATTCCCGAGGCAACACGTTTCAGATCTATCTCGACGGGCGGGCGGGTCGCGTTGTGCACGTGTGGGCCGACGCGGCGAACGAGAGCGCGGCGTTCACCGTGCGCGGTGCGGAAGGCCATCCGGCTTCCTTGATGTGGGGCGGGCCCGGTGCGGTGGCCGAAGCCGAGGGGCGAAGCCGCGCCATGCGCCACCGACTCGCGGCCGACGCCGGCGAACTCGAGATCGGCTGGTTCCTGCTGGGGACGATGCGGCAGGAACGCGACTTCCAGTACATGTTCCAGTACATGGGTTGGAACGATAGGCCCTTCGATGATCCCGCGTTCATGTTGCCCGAGCTGACCGGCTTTATCAGCAGCCTGGAGCGCCTTCCGGCGGAGGAGCGAGAACGGCACCTCGCGCTTCTAGGCGCCAAGGATGTGCAGGAGCTCCGATCCCGTCTCGTGCCCAGGCTCACCCTCTCGGAGGACGAGGGCGCGTGGGCCGTCCTCGTCCAGCACGCGAGCCTGGACGGACGCAGCCACATGGCGCTCGAGCTCCGCGACGACTCCGGCACCTCCATGGCGGTTCTGTCGGACAACCGGGTCTCGGTTCAGGCGCGCACGGGCGAGCGGATCGAGCTCGACGTCACGGTATCGACGGACGCCGAGCCCCTGACGCCGCTAGGGCGGGAGAGGCTCTTCAACGACGCCTTCGACGATTACTACGCGCGGCAGCGGAGAGCGGCCGACAGCCTGACGGAGGCGCTGGGCGCCGAGCGGGCGGACGGCGACAGCCACGTCCTCGCCTTCCGGCGCATCGAACGCCAGGTGCGCGGCCTGGAGCTCCTCGGCTCCGAGGAGAAGCTCATGGCGTCGATGCCCAACTACGCCACGTACTTCGGCCGCGACCAGATGATGTCGGCGCTGATGCTGGAGCCGATCTCTTCAGTAGACCTGCAGGAGCTTGTGATCGCGAGCGTCCTCCGGAAGGTCGATGCCAAGGGGAACGTGAGCCACGAGGAGGCGCTGGGGGGCCAGGCCATCCGGGAGAACGCTGCCGAGTACAGCGCCCTGATATTGACGTGGGAGGAAGATCGGGAGGAGGACCCCGAAACCGCGGCCGGGCACCTCGCCCGTGCGCGTGAGCTGCTCGGAGACCTGCAGGCTACGCGGGAAAACTACCGGATGGTCGACGACGACTTCCAGCTTGCGGTTCTCGTCGATCGCTACCTGTCGCGCGAGGACGTGCCGGCGGAGAGAAAGAGCCGTTTCCTGGCCGAAACCGCCTCCCAAACCGCCTCTGACGCCGTCTCCGACGCTGCCGGGGAGGCGGCTGCCGGAGGGTCGCGTCTTGATGCGCTCATCCGGAGTCTGGCCTTCATGGCGGAGCTCGCCCGCCCCTACTCCGAAGAGCCGACCGCCGGCAACCTGGTGAGCTTCTTTCACCGGGATGACGAAGGGTGGCTCCCGGGCAGCTGGCGCGACAGCCGTGCCGGATACGGCAACGGCCGCTTCGCCATGGATGTGAACGTGATCTGGGTCCCGAAGGCGCTCGAGGCGCTGCAGAGGATCCTGGCTGCGATGGCCGACCTCGATCTCGCCGCGGAAGACGCCGTTTCGCAAGCGCCGGTTGATGCCTCGACCCTCGAGGCGTACCTGCGCGATCCCGATACCCTGAGCGCGGCGATCGCCACCTGGCGAAGCGCCCGCCGACACTTCGAGGTTCGGCTCGACCCGGATGAGATCCGCCGGAGTGTAGTCGAAACCCTCCAGCGGCTGCCGGATCCGGAAGCGAACTACTGGCGACGGCGCCTCGACGAAGACGGTGCCGATCTACGGCCGCTCTCGATCCTGGCGCTATCCCTCGATGCCGAGGGCCGCCCGATCGCAGCCATCAACAGCGATCCAGCCACGGAGCTCTTCCTCGAGGACTTCACCGAAGAGATCCTGGCCGGGAGGTCGGATCCGGCGGCGGTGCTCGAGATGGTCGACACCCTCGTGCGGCCGTATCCGATCGGGCTCTTCATCGAGGGGCTCGGGCCGGTGGTCGTGAACGACGCCTTTGCGAGCCCTGCGGTGCAGCAGCGGTTTCGAGATGACCTGTATCACTCGCCGCGCGTGGCCTGGGGCCGTGAGGTGAACCTGGTGCTCCTCGGCCTTGCCCGGCAGTTGGAGGCGGCCTACGACGCCTCCGGCCGTCTGCGGGACGAGAGCGACGCATTCCGCTCGTACGTCGAGGCGCTCCGCGATGCCCTCGAGATCACACAGGAAGCGGTCGAGGCCTCGGGGCTCAGCCACAACGAGTTGTGGAGCTACCGCATCGACGACGGCACGTTGCGTCCCGTCCGCTACGGCACGAGCTCCGATATCCAGCTCTGGAACGTGACGGACCTTTCCGTCGGCTTTCTGCTGGACGGATTGCCCCCGCAGTGAGAGACGACGAAGACGCCTCGCGGAAACGGCGTGACGCCGTCTTGAGAAACGCGGTCGGAGCCGCGGCGTTCCTGACGCTGGGCGGCCTGGCGTTTGGGTGTGGGGGCGCCCCGCCGCCGGTCGACGTCCCGTCCGCCGCCAAGGCCGTCGAGCTGCGCCTGGACCACCTGCGTCACCTCGGTTTCGACGTGACCGTGGCCGGACGCCCGGTGCGCGCGGTAGCGCTGTACGCCGAGGCGCCCGACTACCAGCCGGTGGGCTCTCCGGCCCGCGACGGATTCGAGGGACTCGCCGCCGTGGACGACGCGGCGCGCGCCGCCGTCGTCTACCTGCGGCACTTCGAGCGGACCGCCGATCCGAGCTCCAGGGAGGAGGCTCTGGCTCTGCTGGCGTTCGTGACCGCGATGGAGGGCGGGGACGGCGAGTTCCTCAACTTCATCCAGGCGGACGGGTCGCCGAATCTGTCGGCCCCCACGAGCCGCAAATCCTTCTCCTACTGGGCGGCACGTTCATTGTGGGCCATGGGGGAGGCCGTCCGGGTGCTGGGCCCCGACGATCCGGCCGTCGAAGACCTGAGACCCACGCTGGATCGTGTGCTCGCGAGGCTCGCGCGGGACGTCGAGCGGGGACGCCTGGTCGGTGGGTCGACGACCGCCACCGCGGAGGCGTTGCTCGGGCTGCTATCCCTACAAGAGGTCGAGCCAACGCCGGAGCGCGCCGCCCTTGCCGGCCGCTCCGCCGACCTGCTCGTGCCGCTCGCGCAAGGTGATGCCGAGACCCCTCCCTGGGGAGCGCGCATCGATCCCGCCGAGGGCATCTGGCACGCCTGGGGAGCGCGCTCGGTGCAGGCCCTGGCGCTGGCGGGAGACCTTCTCGAACGGTCCGACCTCGTCGCGGCCGCGCAGACCGAGGCGGACCAGCTCTGGCTGCGCTTCCTGCTCGCCGGAGAGGTCCCGGCAGTGGTCGCCGCAGACGGAAGCACCGAATCGTTCGCGCAGATCGCTTACGGCATCTCCCCCGTGGTCGAGGGCTACCTCGCCCTCGCCGACGCCACCGGGGAACCTCGCTACGGCGTCCTCGCCGGCTTGACGGCAGCGTGGCTGCTAGGCGCCAACCGGCCCGGGATCACGATGTACGACGCCGCCACGGGCCGGACCTTCGATGGACTGCGAGGGCCCTCGGCCGAAGGGGTCAACCGTAACTCGGGCGCCGAGTCGACCATCGAAGCGCTCCTCGCGCTCGGCGCGGTGGCGACTCATCCGGAGGCCGCCGTCTTCGTCGGCTACCGCCCTGTCGGACCGATCATCCCGTCCCCGGCGGACGCGCCGGCGGATCGGGAGTTCGTCGGCCCGGAAGGCGGACGCGTGACGGTGTCGCGAGAGGGAGCGACGTTCACGGTTCACGAGCGCGTGGACGACGGCCCGATCGAGCTGATGTATTGGCCGGCCGCCAACCCCTTCGAGGTCGATCTCGCGAGGCGCCTGGCCTCCGAGTGGAACGCCCGCCACCCGGACGTGCAGGTGCGCGTCCAGCCGATCCCGGCGGGCCGCTCTTCCGAGGAGGTCCTGCTGGCGGCCGTAGTCGGACACGCGACCCCGGATATCTGCTCCAACGTCTCCTCGGGGCTCCTGGCGCGCCTCGTGAGGGCGGGCGCGGTCGTTCGTCTCGACGAACTGGCCGCCACCGGCGCCCGCCTCGGCGAGCGCGCCAGCGAGCCGATGCTCGGGCCGCTCAGGCTCCCCGACGGCGGGATCTACGCCGTCCCGTGGAAGACCAACCCGATGATGCTGATGTACAACGTCGATTGGCTGGCCGAGGCAGGGGTGGCGCCTCCCCGCACCTACAGCGAGCTGATCGAGGCGCTCCGTCGGCTGGTGCGCGACACGGACGGCGACGGACGTCTGGACGGTTGGGGATTCTGGGCGCGGCTCAAGACCACCTGGTTCGAGCGCTTCTACGACTTCTACCCGCTCTACCTCGCCGCATCGGGAGGGCGGACGCTCGTGTCGCGAGGCGAGGTGGCCTTCGAGAACGAGGCGGCGGTCGGGGCCATCGCGGTGTTGCAGCAGGCCTTCGCCGAGGAGCTCCTGCCGCGCTCCAACTTCGAGGGACGCGACCCGTTCATGGACGAAACCGTGGCCATGAAGGTGGTGGGACCCTGGTTCGTGAAGGAGCTCGAGGAACTGAAGGTCGCGGGGCTTCGGTACGACGTGACCCCCATGCCCGTGCCGGACGACGATGATCCGGAAGCGGCCTACGCCTTCGCGGACCTCAAGAGCATCGCGGTCTTCTCGACGACGCGGCACCCCGTGGCGGCCGCCCGGTTCGTGGCCTACCTCGCCTCGCCGGAAGCGGACAGGCTGCTGATCGAGGAGGCCGCTCAGCTGCCGTATCGCCGCGCGCTGGCGTCGGACGGGCGCTTCGCCGCAGCGCTCACTATGTGGCCCACCCTGGAGAGCTACGCCGCGCATGCGGACCGGGGCCGGGACATCGACATC
>JBDGZR010000144.1:0-7823 GCA_039588495.1 Gemmatimonadota bacterium
GAGCGCGTACTGCCTGAAGGCACTCACCGAGTTGGTCAAGATCTCGGATGCCGGCAGGTCCTGGGCTTCCTCGATCTGAAGGGTCGGCAGTCCCAGATCGCGCTTCAGCTGATCAGACATCTGGTCGGCCAGCTCGAACGGATCGTTTCCGCTGAATGCGTGCCGCGCGACCAACCTTCCACGCGACGCATCGTAGAGTTCCAACTCCACGACGAGGCCCGAATCGGCGCGAACGAGCGAGCCCGTCACGAGAAAGTCAACATGCCGGTCTACGGCCAGCTTCCGCTTAAGGGCCAGTGGCGCGCCAACACCGTCTTCGAATCCCGCTTCCTGCAGCTCCCGCAACAGCCCGTGGTCGCCCCATGGCGATACGACTCGGATGAACATGTCCTGGTACAGATCAACACCGGGTTCCCTGCGTCATCCTCCACGACAACCATCGTGGTTGCGGCACCCAGGTACTTTCCGTGAAAGCCGACGTAGAGAACCGCGGCGGCCACCAACAGGTTGACTGGGATGGCGATCGACTCAGTGCGCGTCCAGTGGTCGTCACCAGGTGCTCCAAACCGCCAGGCCAGGAGTACTACCGAAGGGAGCAGGAGTAACAGCAGCGCGACGACGAAGCTTGTGATGTGAGGGGAAAGCACATACCGCTCGACCGCCCAGTCCAAGAACTCAACCACGGTCCAACAGCCGACCGCGTAGAGGCCCACGATCTGCGGCACTCGCCGCCGGAAGAGATCTGCTAGCATTCGCACTCCCGGGCTTGCGTTCGAACGGGCGGCGTTCGGATCGCATTTCGGTCAGCTGTTCGTCCGCACCTACCATAGCCGCTTGATCACACCCCTACAAACGGGATTGCTCTCTGGGGACGAGCCAAGGATCGTGGAGAACGAATGCGGCTCCTCGTGCTGAGCAGGTGGTAATCAGATCTGGAAACTCAGGTTGAGGGTCTCCGTCACGGCCTCCTCGGACCGTCACCCGCGCCGGTGGCCTCCAGAGCCCGTGCGATGGCGTTCAGGTCCTCGGCGTCCAGGTCGAGGGTCGCGGCCCCGATCCAGCCGTCCACCTGCTCGGGCGAGCGGGCGCCCACGATGCCGCCCGTGACGCCGGGCCAGGCCAGCGTCCAAGCCACGGCCACGGCGGGGATGGTCGTATCGTAACGCCGGGTGATGGGCCTGAGGGCGTCGCGAAGCTCCAGATTGCGGTCGAGACGGGGCTGCTGGAAGTCCTCCGAGAGGTGGCGCCAGTCGCCCGGATCCAGCTCCTCCATCCGGTCCGCCGTCCACTTATCCGTCAGCAGCCCGACTGAAGCGGGCTGTAGCCGATGACCCCGGTGCCGTGCTCCGCGGCCGAACCCCACCGGCGTGATCGCCATATCCGTGGTGCCGAGCGGCCGAGTCTGCAGGGCTGCGGTCTCCATTGGCCACCTCATTGCTCGATGCGGGTTCCGAGAACCTCTCGTCGCACATCTGTGCTAAGGACACGAGGGCTACTCTATCCAGCTACGGATAGTCTGTCGAAACCGACTCGCCGAGCAACGCGATTGTACGCCGCAGCAACTGGCGCATATGCAAAGCCCGTGACTCCTGCTGGGTGACGGATGCGCCGATGCTCGCGTTGAGGTCCGGGGCATGGGCAGCCAGAGTGCCCCAGAATCCGGTGTGTATGTAGACAGTCGTGCCTTCGACCTCCTCTACCCAGATCCCCATCCGGTAGACGCCCGGCACCTGCTCTGATCCCCAGGCGGCCGGTCCGGCTTCAGCCTCGGGAATGGTTGCCAGCATCGTGTCGGCCGTCGCGAGATTCGCGAACACATCACCGGTGAAGAGACCATCGATGAATGCCCTGAGGTCCTCAACGGATGAAGCGAGGCCGCCGCCTCCGTATAGGTCAAACGAGGGGTCAAAGTCGTAGGTATCGATCTCCCCGAGATACTGGTGTGCCCGGTCTGCGACGCCGGTCGGCGGAGGCTCCAGCGTCTCGAGCCAGGTCGCGCCGAGGCCGAGCCGCTCGTAGCCCAGCAAATCCCGCAACGCGCCAGCGAGAGGTACTCCCGTGACCTGTTCGATAATCGCGCCAAGCAGGATGTACCCGGTGTCCGAGTACCGGTATACGGCGCCCGGAGCGCCGTACGGCTCCCCCCAGTCCACGGCGGCCTGAAGCTGCTCGGCGCGGCTCCAGCGATGCATCGGGTCGGACATGATCGCTTCGAAGAACGGCTCGGCGTCCGCGTAGTCGAAGAGCCCGCTCGTGTGGGTAAGAAGGTGGCGAATCGTGATCGAGTCCGGCTGATAGCCGTCGCTTCTCATCGTCCGGGGGAACGGTTCCGGCAAATGCAGCGCGATCGGATCGTCCAGCCCGAGCTGCTCCTCCTCCCAAAGACGGAGAATCGCGGCGGCCACAAAGGTCTTGGTGTTGCTGGCGATTCGCACCGGGTGCGCCGGCGTGAGCGGCATCTGACTCGTGCGCTCCGCCACCCCGGCCGCGCCGCTCCAGAAGAGCCCGAGGCCCGGGGACTCGACGCTGAGCGCAGCGCCGGGCAAGGTGGTGTCCGCTCTGACGACGCTGTCCAGTATCGCCTGGAGGGCTCGCTCCAGCTCGGCGGGATCTCCCGTCACGGGTGAAGCCGCCGGGCGGCACGCCGATCCGAGGACGAAGCTCGTCGCGAGTGCGAGGAAAACTGGGCTCGGCCAACGTCTGCGTACGGCGGCCTCCATCATCTCCCGGCTCCTACTTGCATGATCGGTTGATTAAACGAGTACGGCCTCCAGTACGTTCATGGGGGACGGCGTCCGGAAGATTCGTGTCTCTCTGGGGACGAGACAAGGTGCGCCGGGAATGGATGAGGCTCGCCTGCGAGCCAGGCAGGTGTTCTACCGGGGCAGTGTCACAAACAGTGACAAGCATACGTCACTGTGGCGTTGTGGTCGGCAACGACGGTGATCCGGAGCGTCGCTGAGACCCGGCGAGGCGGGTCTAGCAGGCAGATCTAGAGTCGAGTCCAGGAATCGCTTTCGCCAGAAAGCAAGAAGGGCGGCCCCGAAGGAACCGCCCCGGACCATTCATCCGCGGCTGCGCAGTTTACCCCTTCTGGGCGAAGATCTCGTCAAGGCGCCGCTGGGCAGCCTTCACACGGGGCTGGAGCTCGGGATCGGCGTCCCTCCAGAGCTCCACGAAGCGGGCATAGTACTCGGCCGCCTTCTCCCACTCACCCTGCTCGTCGTACAGTTGCCCCAGTCGCTCGAGGCTGCTGGCCAGGTCGAAAGGATCCGTTTCCCAGCGGCGGATCCAGGGTGTGCCGACGTAACGCTCGTATGTGGCGACGGCAGAATCGGCCGTGCCGGCGAGATCGTAGGCCCGGGCCAGGCCGTGGACGCCGCAGAGCCAGCAGAGTCCCTCGTCGAGGCGTTCGAACCGGCTTATCGCGTCATCGTAATCCCGCCGCGCCATAGCGATGTGGCCACGAGCCAAGGTCGCTGGGTCACTCAGGCCCCGTTCGGACTGGAGCTCGGCTGGAACGTTCGTCTCGTAAGCTGCCAGCAGCACCTCAGCTCTCCGCGCCTCTCCTGCTGCCGCATAGGCCAAGGCCAAATCCACGTACGGCCGATCAAGGACGTCCAGGCTGTCGAGGGAAAAGCGGTCGAGCGCCGCGTCGAGGGTTTCCATCGCCTGCTGCTCGTCGTTGCCGATCGAACTTTCCAACGTCGCCAGCCAGGCGGCGTTGGAAAGGTACCGGGCTCCTTGTTCGCGACCCTCATCCGCATTCAGCGCCTCAGCGTGGTGGGCACGGGCAGCCCTCAGCTTGCCCTGGATCGCGTCGATGCTGGCGAGTCCCATCTCGATGGCCACTTGCCGAGCCGAGCTGCCAGGCTCTTTTCGACGTGCCGCCTCGAAACGCTCACGGGCTTCCTCGTAGTCGCCCTCGGCAGCCGCGATCCACGCGGCGCGGGTGTCAACTAACGGATTGTCGGGGAAGCGAACCTCGGCCCGGGCCAGCAGCTCAAGGGCGGCGGGAGCCTCGCCCACTGAGTGGAGAGTAGAGGCGAGGTTGCCCCAATAGAGTGCCGTCGATGAATCGGTATCGAGCGCCCGATTGTAGTATTCCCGGGCACGCTCCGGATTGCGCATAGCAAGTTCTATGACGCCTAGGTTGTTCAGTGCGGTGCCTTGGTTCGGATCGATCACAAGCGCGTTCTCGTATGCGGCAACCGCCCTGTTCAGATCCGGACCCACGGCGGTGTAGTACGAGCCCATCGTCACGTAGCGTTCCGTCTCCGTCAGGCGCTCCCGGTTCTCGAACGCCTTTGTGATCGCCTCGATCTCGCGCCTCCGCTGCTCCTCGCGATTGCTCAGCTCGACGGCCAATTTCCGGTAGGCCATGGCGAAGGCCGTGTCCAAGGCAACGGCTTCGTCGAGCAACGCGATCGCCCGGTCGATGTCGCCCTCGACGTCTATCGCCTGCATCGCCTGCGAGTACTTGCGAAGCGCGTCCAAGTTGGGCGTCGTCACGCGCTCCAGCGGTGGGTCGGCTCGAATCGACGCCAACGATTCGCCCATTCGTTCTCGGAGGCGCCGGGAGAGGTTGTCGATGGCTCTGATGATCTCCGATGAGTCTGCCGCGGTCTCGCGATGCGAAACGAGCACCGCGCCGTCTCCGGGCGCCATCACGCGCGCCGAAAGCACGTACCCGCCGCCAACCGCGACGATGTCGCCGGCGACCACGGCCTGGATGCCTTCGCGGATCGCCACCTCGCGGGTCAGATCGACGTCGAGACCACCCGTCGGTTCACGGCCCATCCGCTTGAGCGCCCCGCTGATGAACGCCGGCTCGACCAGCCTGACGATCGGCGACTGATCCAGGTCCACGCGGAAGGCCTCGGTCGCGGCGCGAGAGAGCAGGGGGTCGTCGGCTTCGAACTCGGCAAGAAGTATCGGCGCCCGTTCGTCCAGCAACCCCTGGGCAACGAGTGTCGCGGCCGGGCCGATGCCGAGGGTGCGCGTGACCATCCAACCGGCCGTGACCACGCCGAGCAGCGTTAAGGCCGCCGCTCCGCCGAGCAGCGCGTTTCGCCAGGTGAAGATCCAGTGGTGGGCTCCACCGGCGGCGGCCATGTCCTCTGCCGGTCCTGAGACGGCGTGCTCTTCGGCACGTGCTACGCCCTCTTGCCCGCCAGGGATCTCCCGTGCGACCCGCGAAGCGGGGGCCAAGCTCGACTGATGGCCTGCCATCCCCTCCTGAACGAAGGCCGTGGCCATCACGATAGGTAATCCGATCACCAGCAACACGAGAGCGAAGGGGAAGACCCAATCGGGCAGGGTCATGTTCTGGGCGAGCACGTCGACGACCTGGAGAGCGATCCAGCTGCCGACGAGGTAGATGCCCAGCACCTGCCACAGGGAGCGGCGGTGTGCCTCGCGAATCAGCTTCTTCATTCGCTCAGTCGGATCCTCAGCGCGGGAAGCGGCCGGTGGAGAGGACGCCCTATTCTCGTGTCTGCTCGGACGTTCGGCAACGAGTGCACCGGGCCGGGCGGGCGACTCAGCCGATATAGAGCCGCGTCGACAGAACCGCGCCATAACTGCCCGCCGGCGAAGTCGGCGACCAGCGTGCCGAGGTCAATCATCGTGGACCCGTCTTTCCCCTTTCCCCAAATCTGGATAGTCCTCCTTTCCCTTGCCCACCGTGCTTCAGGCGAACTACAAGCCCCGAAGCTGCGCACACGGCCGGTCCGGCAGGTCTCCGTTAACCCATTGGGCTTCATGAAGCAGCGTCTTGATGACGCCTTCTTCACCATCCATCTGGGCGGCGACGCGCATAGGGTGAAGGATGGAATGGTTGTTTGGCAGGCAGGTGGGCTACCGGCAGTGTCAGTAACAGTGTCAAACTCATGTCACTGGCCTTCGATTCGGCCCTAGAACCCACCTAATACAAAGCCCCTATCCGACTACCGGATAGAGGCTTATCAGTCGGGGCGGCTGGAAACGCCTGACCGGCGACCGAGCGCAGCGAGTGGAGCCAACCGGCGACCCCCTGCTCCCAAAGCCGATGACGGGCGAGCCTCAGCGCCGGTGGACGCCCGAATCCGCGCCACATCCCTTCCCGTGCGCCTGTCAGCACCGGTGGGCGCGAATGGGCGCTGGCACTCTCGCTGTCGAGCTAGGAGACAGCCATTGCAGGCCAAGGCTGGGCTCCTCTCGTCAAATCCCACTACTCCAATCGGACATACCTTACGCGATACTCCCTGCCGGACCGAGGTCTGAACGTTCGATACATCACGTCGCCCTGCAGCTCGAAGGTCGACGTGTAGACTCTCCGCTCGGCCGTTTCGTTCGGGCTCTTGGAGATAATGATCGTCTCCGTGATCTCGGTAGGGCCGGACGAGTAATAGGTGCCGGCCGTTGCATGGAACGGCTTCCAGGCAGCCAGCAACTGCTCGTCAGACGCGCCTTGGGGCAGGGACTCTCTTGGATCATCGCCCCGTACAGCAAGTCTGCTGTAATGCTGTCTCGTCAATATCATCAGATTTGGATGGCCGATCTCATCCGTCCAAGTGCTGTCCGACGTGGTAACCGTGACCTCAACCTCCCTCCACACTCCCTCGAGAGCCTCGTCGAGACGGCAGTTCATCACGAGGGGGGCCTGCTCACGTAGCTGCACCATGATCTCCAGGGTTGTTTCGTCGGGCGCGAAGAGCTCGACCATATGACGGGTGATGTCCACTACTTCAGTGCTGGGATCCGCGAAGACCACTCCCGGAACGATCACATCAACGTTCGCGGCAATAGCGACAGCCGGAAGCCGACCCTCGATCTCTTCGAGGATGTTGTCGATAGGCGCGTCGCTGAAAACCTGCAGATGCATCTGCCCCTGCATCTCGGGCCCCCACGATTCCAGCTCTTCGACACGCTCGTGATTCCCTTCCCGCTTGGCCTCCTCCAGTTCGGTCATGAGACTGTCGACCAGGGCTTCAAACCCATCCGACCGACCATAGGCCAGGGCGACTGCGCGCGAGTCGAAGGTGCCAACTCGAGCGTTCTCCTGTGTTGGGAAAGCAGATCCACTCTCACACGCAACCAGGGCGAGGCTGGGAATCCAGATCCAAGCACACCGCGGCTTCGGTATACGGACTCGCATGGCGGCCTCCAACTGCGGGATTATGCGCGCTCGGAGATCGGGCGGTGCTGTCGGGCAGGCGTCCAGCAGGGGCGTCTGCTCGGCGCAGTCGGCGTCACCGAGCAGCTTGGAGGACTTTTTACGCCCTCTTAATCGGCTTGTTACTCTAAAGTTTCAATCTTGACGGAAAGTGAGACGCTGCAAGTCGGGAGAACCTCCATTCCCTTCCCGCAAGCGGGCGTCCTTCGACCGAGATTAGTGTGGTCCGACCAGTCCTTCTGCCGGGAAAGCAGGAGGGCGCTGGCTCAGGACACCGCGATCCGGTCGGCAACGTCAGTCGCAGTGCGAGCTGAGTAGCACGTCTGGGCGAAAGGCAGGTGCGCTACGCTATAAAGCCTTTAGGAGAGCGACATTCTCACCGAGCGGTGCCGATCTTTTGTCACTGTTTCTGGCACTGTCGGCCTAGGCTCCACCTAACAGAAATCCCCTATCCGATTACCGGACAGAGGCTTATCAATCGGGGCGGCCGGATTCGCCTGACCGGCGACCGAGCGCAGCGAGCGGAGCCAACCGGTGACCCCCTGCTCCCAAAGCCGATGACGGGCGCGCGCTGGCGCTGGTAGGCGCCGGAATGCGCGCTAATCCCCTTCCCGTGCGCGCGTCAGCGCCGGTGGGCGCGCGTGGGCGCTGGCACTGTCGCTGGCAC
>JBDGZR010000145.1:0-7525 GCA_039588495.1 Gemmatimonadota bacterium
GAAGATCGCCGGCAGCATCCATCTGACGCCCGGCGGCGCCTACGAGATCGCGGACAACGGGAATCGCAGCCAGATCCATTGGGACATGGTCCTGATGATGTCGCCCGAGAAGGGTGGGGGAGAGATCTGGTTCGACGATCGTCTGATCCGGAAGGATGGTCGCTTCGTGGTCGACGACCTCGACGGCCTCAACCCCGAGAACCTGCTGGGCTGAGGATGCCGCGGCCGCGGCGCCCACTGCTGCTGCTCGCCTGCTTCTGGCTGGCACCGGCCCACGCCCAGGCTCAGGCCCCCGAGAAGGACGGGACCTGGGCGTACGGGTACGGCTTTGCAGGCTTCGGGGTAGCGATCGGAGAAGAGCTCGGCGACCCCATCTTCCATCTCGGTTCGGGAGCGGACGTCATGCTGGGCCGCTTCGGGCTGACCGGCGAGCTGGGCTACATGGCCAGCGCCGAGCGCCCGCTTGACGGCTTCGGGACCTTCTCGCCCGGCGTGCTCTTCGCCTTTGCGGAGAGAGGAACCGTGCCCTTCGTGAAGGGAGGCTTCACCCTCTTCTTTCGCAGTGGGACCGAACCTGGCTGGTTCGTGGGTGCCGGCGTGAACCTCTGGAGCAGCGACAAGTTCGGCTTCCGTGCGGCGCTGAACGACCAGGTGTTCTCCGGCAACCACCTGCTTGCTGCCCGCTTCGCCGTTCTGTTTCGCTAACTCAGGTCGACTCGGCTCGCTCGAGTCGGGCTGTGTGGCTTCGAGGATGCACCTACCGACCCGCCCTCGCCGCCCCGTTTCGAGGCGATCGTCTAAGTAACAGTCCCAATGTCAGTTAGGTATGCAACGACGCAGCCGGGAGCCCGTTAGCATGCGGATTGCATACCGATGCCGCTCGTCAAGGTGCGTAACGGTGCCAGCCTACCGCAGCAGGGGCAGTTCTTGGCGGAGAAGTGACCCCTGGCCCCCCGCGCCGACCGGCCATCGAGGCCACCATTCTCATCGAGCGGAGGTCAGCCAGCTTGCCGGGTGAAAGCCTGCAGGAGACTCAACCCGCCGTACCCAGAGCGCGCCGACGTCTCGAGAGCGGGCAGGATACGACGGAGTACATCCTCATCATCATCCTCTTCGCGCTTGCGTTCACGGCGGGCATGATCGTCTGGACGCGCAACGTCGAGGGCTCATTCAACGGGGGAGCCGAGTGTATCGCGTCGGCCGGGAGCCGCGACAGCGGTTCCTCGGGAACGCCATTGACTCGAGGGGGTGAACAGTACGAGAATCGCGGCGACAGCCCGGCGCGGCCGGGCAGGCGATGTCCACCTGGACGCTAACCTCCATGGGAGCGGCGAGTTGAAAGACAACCTAGCGAGAGTGGCTCTTCTTGTTCTCGTCACCGCGCTCGGTGGCTGGCTTCTCTACTGGCTCGGGTACGTCCCTCCGACGAGCGGAGCGGGTTGGATCGGAGCCGGCCTCGCCTTCTTCGTGTGGATGATCTTCCTGCTGAGCGGTTTCGGACGGCCGTTGACCCGCTTCTTCAGAATCCTCCTCGGCTGGTCCTGACTCTCCCCAGCCGGCCCTACTAGATCCCGTACCGCTCCGCGAACGCCAGGAGCGCCTGCTCGAATATCTGCAACGGTGGGCGTACGAGTCCGGCGCCCACCTGTCCGACGCCTGCCTCGCGGTGTGCGATCCCGGTGTTTACGCGCGGTGTGACGCCGAGCTCGACCACGCTGCGAACGTCGATGCCGGTCGGCGTGCCCCTGAAGTCCAGGGTCGGAATCGTGAAGTGCTCGTGCTCGGCGACCGTGATCTCGTACATCTCCAGGGTGGCGTTGATGGCGTCGCGCGGCGTGCCGCTGACGAATGATACGATGGCCGGCGCGGCGGCCATCGCGAACGCTCCGATCCCGGCGGTCTCCGTGATCGTGCTGTCCCCGATGTCGGGGTTAGCGTCTGCGCTGGAGAAGCCGGCGAAGTAGAGCCCGTCGGGCGTCTGGGCCGGCGCCGTGAACCACCTGTCGGCCAGGCCGCTGACGCGAATACCGAAGTCCGTTCCGTTCCGGGCCATCGCGGTCACCACCGTGCTGCCATCCACCCCGTGGGCGGCGTCGGCCATCGCCTTGCAGGCAGCCATGACGGGGTTGAGCACGCTGAGCGCGTTGTCCCCGATGAACGCCAGCACCTTCCTCGCCTCCGCCCGGTCCAGTGCCAGGGAGGCCACCATCGGTGCCAGCAGCTTCAGAAACAGCAGGGATCCTGCCTTGTTGCGGTTGTGCCCTTCATCGCCCATGTGCAGGGCCTCGGAGAGCAGGGCGCGGATGTCGATGCCCTCCGATCCCGCCAACCCTTCCGCCAGAGTCGGGGCCATCCCCTCGTTCATCCAACGAAGCTTGTCGAGCACTTCCGGGCTGTAGGCCCCGTAGCGCAGCACCTTCCCGTAGCCTTCGTTGAGGTTCGAGTAGGTGCGATGGCCGTGCGTGAGGTCCTCTATGACGTAGACCGCCATCGACGAGGAGATGACGCCCGCCATCGGACCGACGGCGGCATGATCGTGGCAGGGCGCGAACTCGATCGCTCCGTTTGCCGCGATGTGGGCCGCTTCCTCCGCGTCGGAGGCGATCTCCTCGTAAAGCAGGGCGCCTATTACGGCCCCCCTGAGCGGTCCGGACATCCGATCCCACTCGATCGGCGGTCCGGCGTGCAGCAGCAGGCGATCGTGCATGCCGGGTATACTCTCGTCGGCCCGGGCCACGCCCGTCAGCACCGGCCGTGAGGCGATCATCCTTGCCACGGCCGTCGCGTTCGCGAGTGAAACGTCCACGCGCTACCTCCTCAGCTTCTCCAGGATCTCGAGCAGTCTCTCGTCTCCCCCGGCAGGCGGCCGCCAATCCAGCTGGATCGCCTCCACCTCCTGGGCGGCGAGACTCTCCGCGAAGCGCTCCAGCCCGACGTTGATGGCCGCGGCGGGTTGCGTGAGGTCTTCGAGAGCGACCGGTTTGCCTGCCGGCTCCGACGCGGCTTTCGCCGGAACGGCCGCGGGTCGCTCAGGAGACGCAGGCGACTCGGACACCGGAGCCGTGGCGGCGGGAGCCCGTGGCGCACCGAGAAGGGCGAGCGCGTGCGACACCGCGCCGGAGACGTCTCGGTGCACGTGGGCTCCTGCTTCCTCCAGCAACTCGATCTGCGCATGGGTCTCCTGCGGATCCTCATCGGTTCCCACGACAATCGCGATGACCGCGAGGTCGGGGCGGCGCGCTTCGGCGATGGCCGGCGCCAGCTCGGACGCCGGATCGGGGTGAGCGCCGTAGCCAAGGACGAGGTCGAGCATGATGAGGCCGGTTTCGGGGTCGTCGGCCTCCTGGCTCAGACGGCGAACGCGGAGATCGTTGTCGATCATCGGGTGCGGCCGGCTCACCGTGAACTCGTCCGCGCCGAGGTCGAGCACCGTGTGTCCCCGGCTCCTGCCAGGATCTTCGAGCGCGACGCTTTTCTCCATTCCCAGGTTGGAATGCAGAGGGTCCAGCCGGCCGCGGAGCTTCAGCAGTGTCTCGAGAGCCAGCGTGCCGCCGGAGAAGAGGCCTCGGAGGTAAGGCGCGAGCGCTCCGGAGGTCGGCGCACCATCCCCGCTCCGCGTAGCGCTCGGCGCCGAACGGCCATCGACGGCCCCGCCGGCGTCGAGAGTCACGGCGAGCCTTGCGGCCTCGGACAGATCCTCGGCGAAGTGCAGCCCTGCCGGTCCGTTGATGATCTTCTGCCCGACACCCTGAAACGCTACTACCACGGGCTTGCCCGTCGAGCCTGCGGCCGCCAGCAATCGGTCCGCGACCTCTGGGGAAGGAGGCTTCGAGATCAGGACGATCACCCGGGTCTCCGGGTCCCGACCCAGGATATCCACGGCCTGCAGGGCCGTGATGGCACCCACCTGCCGGCTGAGATCTCGCCCTCCGGTGCCGATCCCCTGCGACACGCCCCGTCCGAGCTCGTGAACCGCCGAAGCGACGGCCTGCAGGCCGGTCCCCGATGCCGCTACGATCCCGATCTGTCCACGCCGGACGCGGTTCGCGAAGCCCAGGCCGATCCCTCCGATCAGAGCCGTTCCGCAATCCGGCCCCATGACCAGCAGCCCCGCGTCTCGTGCGCTCCGCTTGAGCTGCACCTCCTCATCCAGCTCGACGTTGTCGCTGTAGAGAAAGACGTGGAGGCCGAGGTCGAGTGCCTGCCTGGCCACGCCTGCCGCGTATCGGCCGGGCACCGAGATCAGCGCGAATCGGGCGTCAGGCGCCAGCCTTGCGGCCGCCTCAAGGCTGTGGGGCCGAAAGCCGCCTTCATCTCCCGAAGTGCCTCTCCGCAGGAGGGTGCCGATCCGATCCAGCGCCTGCTCCCCGGCCTCCTTTGTGGCGGCCCGCACGACGACGACCAGATCTGCCGGCCCGGCCTCCGGCACGGGATCCGGCAACAGCCCGCTGGCCTCCAGAAGACCGAGGTTTTCGGGTGTGGCCATCACGGCCCCGGCATCTTCGACGCCCGGAAGCTCCGCGAGCGCCACCTGCAGTTGCATGAGGACGATGGAGTCGCGGTAGGCTCCCGGCCGCGTGGCGCTGACGAGGACGCTCATCTCGCCCTCTCTCGCGCCTGCTCGATCTCGCGCATGGAAAGGGTAACCGCTCGACCCTCGACGGCGGCGGCGCCCACGAAACCGGCAGCGGGCTCCAGGTGAAAGAGCGTCCACCCGGCGGCGGCCTCCGTGCTCCTGTCCAGCGTCAGCAACGACGCATCCTCGCCTGGGGCGAGGGCCACTTCGATCCGACCCATCGCTGCCCACATGCCTTCCCCCGTGGCCTTGGCGAACGCCTCCTTGCGGGTCCAGCCGTTGAAGAAGGCCTCCGTTCGTTGCTCGGCGGGCAGCTGCGAGAGCATCCGCCGTTCGCCGGCCGAGAACACGCGCCGCTCGATGGCGGGGCGGTGGGACAGGGACCGGACCGGCTCCAGGTCCACGCCCACGGCCCGCCCGCGCGCGACCCCCAGGAGGAGGAGATCACCGCTATGCGAGAGGTTGAAGCGGAGATCCAGATCGGCGCCGGAATCCAGCAGCCTCGGTTGGCCCATCGAGCCGTAGGCGAAACGAAGCTCGGCCGGCGGCCGGTTCAGGTAGGCGCCGAGCACTCGCCGGACCGTGGCCCGCGCCGCGATGAAGCGGGCCCGGTCTTCACGGCGCCGGAGGCGCTGCGCCCGGACGAGCTCGTCGCCCGACAGCAGAGCTTCGGACCGCGGGAGATCGCCCGGCTCGACCTCCAGCGAGGCAACCCATACATGGACCTCTTTGGCTTCGATCTCTACGGTCCCTGCACGTGGCCCTACACGTAGGCCGGGTAGATGGGCTCGTACATATGCTCCCGCACGTGCTGCACGAGGCTCTTCTCGTGCGGAGCCGGTTTGGTGGCCAGCTTACGCTCGTAGGCCAGCTCGACCACCTCGGTCGCGATCGCGGCCGACACATCCCGGATCTCGGTGAGCGGTGGGAAGAGGCAGGCGTGGCTCAGCGCGCTCTCCGACGCCGCGCCCGCCAGGGTTTTGGCCGCTGCGTAGAACATCCCGTCCGTCGCGCGCGCGGCCCCCGAGATGATCAATCCGAGTCCGACTCCGGGGAAGATGTAGGCGTTGTTCGCCTGTCCCGGCACAAGCGTGCGGCCTCCGATCTCGACCGGATCGAACGGGCTGCCGCTCGCGAAGATCGCCCGGCCGTCCGTCCATCCGTAGGCCTCCTCGGCGGTGCACTCGGAGTTGGCGGTGGGGTTCGAGAGGGCGAAGACGATCGGGCGGTCGTTCATCTCGCCCATCATCCGGACGATCGGCTCGGTGAAGGTGGCGGGCTGCCCCGAGACCCCGATGATGGCGGTGGGCCGGATCGACTCGACGACCGAGGCGAGATCCGGCAGGAAGGGGTGATCCTGTGCGTACGGAAGCTTGTGGGCCTGCAGATCGGAGCGCTCCCTCACCACGAGACCCTTCGAGTCCAGGAACCATATGCGAGCCCGGGCCGCTGCCTCGTCGATCCCTTCGCGCACCTGCGCCGCGACGATCAGATCCGCGATGCCGACGGCGGCCTCGCCGGCGCCGAGGAAGACCAGCGTCTCCTCGTGGAAGGGCCGGCCGGTCAACGTCTGTGCCGAGAGGAGTCCCGCCAGGACCACGGCCGCCGTTCCCTGGATGTCGTCGTTGAAGGCGCACAACCGGTCCCGGTAACGCTGGAGCAGATCGAACGCGTTTCTCGTGGCGAAGTCCTCGAACTGAAGCACGATCCCAGGGAAGCGTTCCCGGACTGCCGTGACGAACTCCTCGACGAGGTCTGCGTACTCCTGCCCCCGAAGCCGGTTCTGGCGGAGCCCGAGGTAGAGCGGATCCTGCAGCAGATCCTCGTTGTTCGTCCCCACGTCCAACGTAATCGGCAGACAGCTCTCCGGATGGACGCCGGCGCAGGCCGTGTACAGCGCCAGCTTGCCGATCGGTATGCCCATGCCGTTGGCACCCAGATCACCCAGGCCCAGGATGCGCTCTCCGTCCGTGACTACGATGATCTCGGCCTCGTACGGCCAGTTCTGCAGCACGTGGCCGATCTCGCCACGGTCATCCGCCGAGATATACAGGCCGTGCGGCCGCCGGTAGATGTGGCCGAACTCCTTGCACGCCGTGCCGACCGTCGGCGTGTAGACGATCGGCATCAGCTCCTCGATGTGGTTGATCAGAACGCGGTAGAAGAGTGTCTCGTTCCGGTCCTGCAGGTCCTTGAGGAAGATGTATCGCTCGAGGTCCGTGGGCATGCGCCCGTAGTTTTCGAGCACCCGCGCCTCCTGCATCTCGGGAGTGGCGACGCCGGGCGGCACGAGTCCGCGGATATCGAAGTGCTCACGCTCCTGCAGCGTGAAAGCCGTTCCCTTGTTGAAGGCCGGGTCGTGGAGGATCTCAAGCCCATGGGGGATCTCGAGGCGCATCCTCTTACGCACCTCCGTTCGGCGTTTGTGTCCGTCCGCACTGACCATGTCGGTGCTCGTCGCTTCGGCGCTCATTAGGTGTTCTCCATCGCCAGATGGCATCTAGCTGGTTCACGCCACGTGATCGAGCGCCCTTCGGGGCGACCCGCATCGCCGCGGCTCATGGAATCATGAACTTCACGATAAACAGCAACGCGATCACCAGGACGGCAGGCCCGACCTCGCGCCACCTGCCGCTCAGCAGCTTGATGGCGGTGTACGAGATGAAGCCGAAGCCGATCCCGGTGGCTATCGAGAACGTGAGAGGCACGCCTATCGCCGTGATCACGGCCGGCGCGTACTCCGTCACATCGTCCCACTCGACCTCCGCCAGGCCTCTGGCCATGAGGGCGGCCACGAACAATAGAGCCGAAGACGTTGCATACGCCGGTATCATCGCGGCGAGAGGCGCGAAAAAGAGGGTCAGGCCGAAGAGTCCGGCCACCACCACGGCCGTCAGACCCGTTCGGCCGCCCACGTTCGTGCCGGTCGCGCTCTCGATGTAGCTCGTC
>JBDGZR010000146.1:0-11563 GCA_039588495.1 Gemmatimonadota bacterium
CTTCGTCAAGAACGGCGCGTCTTTCGACGGGCTCGGCTACGGCGGCGAGGGCTTCTGCTCCTTCACCATCGCCAGCCCGACGGGAGAGGGAATCACCAACCCCATCAGCTTCAGCCGTATCCGCCGCTGCGTGCTGAAGGACTCGTTCCGAATCGTATGATCGACCCGGCCCTTGCCCTCATCGACTTCAGCAGCATCGCCGTCGGCATCGAGGCGGCCGACGCCATGGTCAAGCGGGCCGATATCGCCGTCATCAAGGCGGGGACGGTGCAGCCCGGCCGCTACCTCGTTCTGATCGGCGGTACCGTCGCGGAGGTCCAGGAGTCGCTGGATGCGGGACGCGAGGTAGGCGGAGATACGGTCCTCGACCTCGTGTTCCTTCCCAACGTTCATTCCGAGGTCGTGGACGCCATCGGCGGCGGCCGGGTGCCAGGCGCCTCGGACGCTCTGGGCGTCGTCGAGACGAGCACCGTCGCGTCGGCGATCCACGCTGCGGATGCGGGCGTAAAAGGGGCCGATGTTCGCCTGGTGGAGGTCCGCCTGGCCGACGGCCTCGGCGGAAAGGGGGTCGTCCTCTACTCCGGGCTCGTGGCCGATGTGGAGGCCGCCGTGGAGATCGGCGTCGGTGCGCTGGAGCGGCCCGACCTGCTCGTGCGACAGGTCGTCATCTCGCAGCTGCACGCCGAGATGTGGGAGAACGTGTCGGACGCGAGCCGCTTCGGCGCCCGCGTGCTGAGAGACCTGTGACGAGACCTCTCGAGGGCGTGCCGGGGAGAGCACGGTGAAGTTCGGGCGCGTGATCGGAACCGTCGTGGCGACCCGCAAGTACGAGGGGCTCGCGGGCATCAAGCTTCTCGTCGTTCAGCCGCTGGACCGGGAGCTGAGTCCTCTGGGCGAGCCTCAGGTCGCCGCCGATGCCACCGCCCAGGCGGGTCCCGGCCACCTGGTGTTCATGGTGGCCAGTCGCGAGGGCGCCCAGGCGCTCCCGGAGGTGTTCGTACCGGTGGACCTGGCGATCACGGGACTCGTGGATGAAGTCGACACCGCGGAGGACGCGCCCGGACCGACCGCTGAGTGGCGTCGCTCGGCCGGGAGCCCCTGAGCATGTACATCGGGCAAGTCGTCGGTTCGGTGGTCGCTACGATCAAGACGCCCCACTTGGAGGGCAGACGACTGTTGCTGGTCGACCATCTGGACCTGGACGGCCGGAAGAGCGGCGAGTACGACATCGCGGTCGATGTGGCTCAAGCAGGTCCCGGCGATACGGTGCTGGTCATCGACGAAGGAAACGGCGCACGGCAGATCCTCGGTATCGACCCCGGCGCCGTGCGTGCCGTGATCGTCGGCGTGGTCGACGAGGTCGCGCTAGCGGAGGGAGGCGCGTAGCACCAGCTCCACGAACTCGGGACCGAGGCTGGCTCCGCCCACCAGGGCTCCACCGATGTCGGGCATGGCTGTGAACGCCGCGATGTTGTCGGGAAGCACGCTGCCGCCGTAGAGGATCCTCGCCGCCTGCGCCACCTCCTCGCCGAACCCGTCGGCCACCGCTCCCCGGACGCTCAGCGCGATGATGCGATTTGCCTCCGCGGGTGTGGCGGGCCGGCCGCTGCCTATCGCCCAGACCGGTTCGTAAGCGATAACGCAGCGGCGGGCCTGGTCGGGCTCTAGCCCGGCCAGCGCGAGGGAGACCTGGGATCGCACGACGTCATCGGTCGCACCCGCCTCGCGCTGCTCGCCGCTCTCGCCGACACAGACGATCGGAATCAGGCCGACGCCGAAGGCGGCCTTCACCTTCCGGTTGATGGCGGCATCGTCCTCCGTCGAGCCGCCGGTGGCGCGACGCTCCGAGTGTCCGAGAATCACGTACTGGCAGAGCCCGGCCAGCATGCTCGGAGAGACTTCCCCCGTATGAGCGCCCCGCTCCGCCCAGTGCATGTTCTGGGCACCGAGCGCGATCGGCGACGGGCCCAGCACCTCGGCGAGGAGGGGCAGGACCGTGAAGGGCGGACACAGAACGACCTCCACTCCCTCGATCCGGCCCAGGGGGTGCCGGATTCGACGCACGAGACCCAGGGCCTCCTCCGCGCGCCCGAGGTGCATCTTCCAGTTGGCGGCTATGAGTGGTCGGCTCATCCGGACAGGCTCGGGTTTGTGGCCCGGAAAGGCAAGGACTCCCCGAGCCGGTCGAGCAGCGGCGTTCGCCGTTACTGGGGCGCGCCGAGGCTGTGCCCGGTATTCCCTTTTCTCACGCGCTCGCCGGCCAGCGATCCCTGCGATGACGGCACCTCATCGCGGGTGACGAGCCTCTCGGGAGCTGGGAGGCCCGGCCAGACTCCGCGCTCGGCCAGGCGCTCGACCTCGTCTCGGGTCCACCAGCACCAGGTGTCGCGGTCGACACCGATGATCACGAAGGGATGCTTGAACCGAACCGAAGTCTGAATGTCCGTCTTGGACAACACGCACAGTCGGTGCGCCTGCCGCGCCGGCTGGGCCGTACGCCAGGTCCCTCTCAGCGAATAGCCGGACGTGCCGTCGAGAGGGTGGTTGTGCCAGACGGCCAACGTCTCCTCCGGACAGGGCCGAACGAGCGACTTGTTGGCCGTCGAGAGGGTCGGTTCCGGCATGTGGAAGTCGTCGAGGCGTGCGGTGTCACCCTGTACAGAGCCGAAAAGGCAGAGCGCGATCTCGGCCCGCAGGCCCGCGGCAAGCGTCTGAAGCTTGGCCAGCAGCGGTGGCTCGATGATGAGGAGCGTGGGCGGCGGATCGGGTGCAGACAGTTCCAGCCTGCGCCAGCCGGGTTCCCAACTGGGGAGAATGGAAGGGATCAGGAGGAGGGCCACCAGAGCGAAGCCGAGCCATCCCGCGGGGCCGGACGCCCCACGGCGTAAGATCGCAGGCCAGCTGCTTCGCGCTTTTCGCATCTACCTCCCCCCGTCTCCGGTCTCCCCTCCGGAATGCTGCGTCTCGAACCCGTGAAATCATCTCCAGTTCTCCGTTGCCATATGGCATGCTTCGCGCCGCTCCGCGGCCGGATTCCGTGGGAGAGGCCATCTCCAGGCAGAGGGCCGTCGTACGCTCCGCACCTGGGCTGTGGCGCAGCGGTGGGGTTTAAGGTCCTGGAAGGCAATTAGCGCGATCGGCCAAGCAATCTGCGAGCTCACTCGTCCCGAGGGCTTGAGCGACTGCTCAACCCCATGCCCTGCAAGCGCTTGGGGCGTTTTCGGCTTGGTCTACCCGGTCGGCGCCCGCTCCTCGCTGCCTCGGCTGGTGAGCCAGAAGAGCACCGCCGCACCGGTGATCGCCATCAGAGCGGAGAAGATCTGAGACAGGGTGAGTCCGCCGAAGACCCGAACCTCGTCGCGGACGAACATGAGGAAGAACCTGATCAGGCCATAAAGGGTCACGAATGTCCAGAAGATGACACCGGGCCTCGGCTTCAGGTAGCGGTACTCGAGGTAGAGCACGCCCATGATGAACCAGTTCTTGACCATCTCGTACAGCTGTGTCGGGTGGCGACACTCCTGCGGCGGGTTGGCCCCGTTGATGAAGTTGCCGATACGGCCGAGTCCGAGCGCGAAGGCCGCTACGATGATCACCCGGTCCACGAGCGCGTAGAACGAAACGCCGTACCGGCGGGAGAACAGGTAGGTCCCCACCATGCCGCCCGCGAGCCCTCCGTGGAAGGAGAGGCCGCCTCTCCAAACCGCGATCCAGCGAAGCGGGTCGAAGCCGTAGTTGGAGAACTCGAACACGAAAACGTGGAAGAAGCGGGCACCGAGGAGCACGCCCGCGAAAAGGTACACGATGTACGTGTCGAGCGTCTCAACGGTAAGGTTCTCGACCTCCCCTCGCCGCGCGACGCGCTTGAGGAAGAGGTACGCCAGCACGAAGCCGATGATGTAGGGAAGCGCGTACCAGCGGATTCCGAAGTTGCCGGATATCTGCCAGAGGAAGGGATCGAACTGGTGGATGATCCGGATGGCCTGCCTCCCCTCTTCGAGATCCGCTCGCGAGCGATTTCGGCCTCCAATAGTATGGCAGCGAGTCGGGGAAATCCATCGAAGCAAACGTCTGAAGCGAGGCACCGAAAGTCATGAACCGAATCCGAGGCAGGCTGATCCTGATCACGGGCGCCTCCGCCGGCATTGGCGAGGCCTGCGCGCGGCGTTGCGCGGCCGAGGGCGCGAACCTGGTCCTGTGGGCTCGGCGGAAGGAGCGACTCGTCGCCCTGGCGGAGGAGCTCCGCGAGGATGCGGCGCTCGAAATCCGGATAGCCGGCGTGGATGTACGGGATAGGGAGGCCGTCGAGGTGGAGGCTGCGGAGATGAAGGAGGCGGCGCTCGTCCCCGATGTCCTCATCAACAACGCCGGCCTCGCGAGCGGCTTCGCGACGCTCCAGGAGGGAGATCCGGATGACTGGGATCGGATGATCGACACCAATGTGAAGGGCCTGCTTCACGTGAGCCGCTCCTTCCTGCCTCAGATGATAGAGCTCGGGCGCGGCCACATCGTCAACATCGGGAGCACGGCGGGCCACCAGGTCTACCCGCGGGGCAACGTGTACAACGCGACCAAGTTCGCCGTCCGAGCCCTCACGGAAGGAATGAACCTGGACGTGGCCGGCACTCCGATCCGCGTCTCGAGCGTCGACCCGGGTTTCGTTCACACGGAGTTCTCACTCGTACGGTTTGGCGGCGATCGTGAGCAGGCGGACTCCATCTACCGGGGGTTTCAGCCGCTTCTGGCGGAGGATGTCGCCGACGCGATCCACTACGTCATCAACGCGCCGGAGCACGTCAACGTCTTCGACCTCATGCTGCTGCCTACCGCACAGCGGAACATCTATGTGGTCGATCGCGAAGAAATCTGACATTTCTGCATAACGGCCGGCGAGCTGCCGGCCCCTCGACTCTACTCCTGCCGACCTGGCGACCCGCGTAATCCGATATCACGTAAGGAACTAGGCCTTCGATACATCTTGAGGCCCGAGGGTCCGGGTGACGGCAGCCCGTTTGCACAACGATGCGGGGCACGGCAACCCGTTGGCACTTGGAGACTTCTCGGAGGGCGACCTTGGAGACCCGAAGCGGCCGCGACTGGCGGCGTTCGATGGACTTCGTACCGGCAGGGCGTGCTCTGGCAGCGGTGCTTTGCATCGTGTTCGCCGCGGCGACGTCCGCATGCCAGAACGGGCCCACGCAGCCGGGAGGGTCTCAACCAGGCGGTAGCGTGCAACCGCCCTCGCCGCCGCCAGCCCCTCCGCCCGCGCCCAACGAGGCACCTGCACCGTCGATCTCGACGCCGGAACCGGGGACCAGCTTTGCGGAAGGGACATCGGTCATCTTCGAGGGAAGTGCGACCGACCCTGAGGATGGGGCGGTGCCGGGCTCGTCCCTCGAGTGGTCATCCAGCCGGGACGGGGCGTTGGGGACGGGAGGCTCTCTTACGCATGATGATCTCTCGGTCGGCAGCCACACAGTTACCCTGCAAGCCACCGATTCGAACGGGGCGACCGCTGCGGCCAGCGTCAGCGTGACCGTCGAGGCTCCGCCACCGCCACCTCCACCACCGCCTCCTCCGCCACCGCCTCCTCCACCACCCTCTCCGGGGTTCGACATCGAGCTCCGTTTCGTGGGCGGAACGCCGAGCTACGCCCCGGCCTTCTCGGCCGCGGCGGCGCGCTGGGAGGAGATCATCACGGGCGACGTCCCGAGCATCGCGCTCAACTACGACGGGGGCAGCTGCCACGAGGCGGTCGACGAAACGATCGACGATCTCGTCATCTTCGTGAAGGTGGAGTCGATCGACGGGGCCGGCGGAGCGCTGGGCCAGGCTGGGCCCTGCTTTATCCGGATGGGCAGCATGATTCCGGTCACCGGCCAGCTGACGCTGGACGAGGACGATCTGAACGAGGCCCAGGGCTTGGGGATTCTCGAAGCGCTCGTCCTCCACGAGATGGGACACGTCCTCGGCTTCGGCACCCTCTGGGAGAGCCTGGGGCTCATCACGGATCCGGGGTCTCCGGACCCGTACTTCACCGGCAGCGAGGCCCTCTCCGCCTTCGACGGCATAGGAGGCGGCGCCTATTCCGGAGTTCCCGTTCCGGTGGAAAACACGGGCGGCACGGGCACGCAGGACGGCCACTGGCGCGAATCCGTGTTCGACTCGGAGCTCATGACGGGGTGGCTTAACGTGGGCTCGTCGAACCCGCTCTCATCCGTCTCCGCGGCGTCCCTCGCAGATGCGGGCTACACCGTGGACACGTCGGCCGCCGACGGCTACTCGTTGAGTCTCGCCCTGCGCATCGGTCCCAAGCAATCGGTCTGGTTGGGCGCGGATATCTCGCGGGAGCCAGTCTTTTCCGTGGATTCATCGGGTAGGATCCTCCGACTGGAACGCTGACTTCCAGGCCCGGTCGAGCCGGGCCATCCTTCCCTCTGCTGCCCTCGGCGCCCAACTTCCCGGCGGAATCATCCCCTAACGGAGACGCCGATGACGGAGCTCCGCGGCCACGCCGAGCCGCAGGACCCCGAGGAGAGGACCGCCGAGCCCCCTCCCGTCAGGTCGATCCTCGTCCACCTCTCGGGCGCGCTCAGAGGGACGACGCAGGTATCGAGCGGTCCGCGAATCCGCATCGGGACTGGGGTCCAGTCCGAGATCCACTTCCCCGCCGACCGCGAGCCGGCGGTCGCGGAGCACCACGCCGAGCTTCGTCTGGAAGACGCGTCGTACCAGATCGTCTCGGCGCCAGGCGAGATCGTGCGGGTGAACGGTGAGCGCGTGGCTGAGGCCCAGCTCGCCACGGGGGATCTCATCGAGATCGGCGAAAACGGCCCCGTCCTTCGCTTCCGTCTCCATCGCGGCCCCGACCGTCCCTACAAGACGATCCGGGAAGCTCTCGGCGATTGCGCGGACTGCGCGAGGCGGAGCGGGGCCGGTTGGTTCGGCCGCCTGGCCATCCTCTTCTCGGGCATTCCGCGCGAGATCCTCACGCAAACGGGTCCGGCCTCCCGGGCCGTCGCCGCCGTCGTGCTGATCGCGCTGACCGCCTCCATCCTGGCGCTGGCGCTCCAGGGCTGGGCGCTGCGCCGCCGAGTCGAGGCGGACGCCTCCATGCTTCAGGAGATCAGCGCCCTGCTGGAGCAGAGCGAGCAGAACTCGCTCACCGAGCAGGAGCTCGAGCGAATCCGCCTCGACCTCGAGGCACAGCTCGCCGAACGGCTCGAGGCGCTGGAGGAGCGGAGCCTCGATGCCCGGAGGATCATCTCCGATGCGACACGATCCATCGTCCTCCTGCAGGGCGCCTACGGTTTTGCCGAGGCCGAAAGCGGACGGCTGCTGAGAATCGCCCTCTCGCCGACAGGAGCGTCCGTGCGTGCGCCCGGCGGTCTGCTGCTGGGCGTCGATGGCCAGGGGCCCGAGTATCAGCGACAGTTCACCGGGACAGCCTTCGTGGCCTCGGGGGAAGGCCTGCTGCTCACCAACCGGCACCTCGCCATCCCCTGGAATTTCGATCGGACGGCCCGGGCGCTGCTAGGGGAGGGCTGGCTTCCCCAAATGAGTCGTTTCATCGGCTATCTTCCGGGTATCCCCGAGCCGTTCGAGCTGCATCTGGTGCTGAGCGCGAGCGACGTGGACCTGGCCGTGCTGTGCTGCAGTCCTTCCGTAGAGGGCCTCGAGCCTCTGGCGCTGAGCGATTCACTCGCTGCGCCGGGTGAGGAGATCGTCGTTCTCAGCTATCCAACCGGCATCCAGGCGCTCCTGGCCCGAACGGACCCGGCGTTCGTGGATTCGATCATGAGCGATTCCGAACGCGACTTCTGGTCGGTCGCCCGCCGCCTGTCGGAGGCGGGACACATCGCGCCGTTGGCCACCAAGGGGATCGTCGGCCAGTCCAGTTCCACGGCGGTGGTCTACGATGCGGAGACCACCCGTGGAAGCAGTGGAGGTCCGGTGCTCGATGCGGACGGCCTCGTGCAGGCGCTCAACGTGGCCGTGATGCGCGAGTTTGGCGGGTCCAACCTGGGCGTGCCCGCGTCGGAGGCGCGGGTTCTCCTGAATCGCGCCAAGAGGCTTTACGCCGATTCCCTGGCAGCAGTGGACTCGCTTGCCTCCGAGGGGGCCGTCACCGCACCGGCAGACTCGCTCCCCGCCGACGATTCCGACGCGACCTCCGGTCGCTAGCGTACCGTCTCTGGGCTGCGATAGGCACCGAGGGGGCCTGGTCGTCCTAGGTCTCCGCCGCCTGCATGATCGAGGTTCCGCCCGACGCCGCCTCGGCCGCGTACAGCTCGCTGAGCCGCCGCGTGAGGGGCCCCACCTCTCCCGTGCCTATCGCCCTACCGTCCAGCTCGATCACGGCGGCCAGCTCTCCCATCGTGCCGGTGCAGAACATCTCATCCGCCGCGTAGGCATCCGTCGTGGAGAGATCCCGAACCTCGACGGGGATCCCGTTCCTCCCGCACAGCTCCAGCACCGTGGCCCGCGTGATCCCCTCGGGGCATGCCCGGGTCGTCCCGGTGGCCACCCGCCCGGCCCGGACGACGAAGACGTGGGTGGCGTTCGTCTCAGCGATGAAGCCCTGCATGTCGAGCATCAGGGCGTCGTCCGCTCCGGCCTGGTTGGCCTCGATCTTGGCCAGGATGGAGGGGATCAGGTTGGCGTGATGGACCTTGGGATCCAGAACGTCGGGGGGCGGGCGACGGATCGAGCTCGTGACGAGGCGGATCCCATCCCGCTCGTAGACCGGCGGCTTGTGCTCGGCCAGGACAATCAGCGTCGGGCCGGAGCGGTTGAGCCGCGGGTCCATGCCCGACGTGATCTTCTCGCCCCGCGACAGCGTCAGCCGGATGTGAACGCCGTCCCTCATACCGTTCGCCTCGAGGGTGCGTCGGATCTCGCTGATGATCTGTTCGTGGGTCGGCACCCCCTCGATGGCGAGAGCGGCGGCGGATGCGCGGAGCCGGTCCAGGTGTTCCTTCAGCTTGAAGATCCGGCCCGCGTACAGCCTCAGCCCTTCCCACACGGCGTCTCCTCCCTGCACCGCGCTGTCGAAGGGACTGATCCGTGCTTCGTTCCGGTGCATCAGGCGGCCGTTCACGTTCACGATCAGATCGCGGTTTCTCTCGTCGTAATGCTGGAGCATCTGTCTCAGGCGGTTAGGCGTTCTGCGTACAGCCGGTCGTAGATCGGCCGGCACTCGTCGAGGAGCCCCTGCAGCCCGGCGGGCACCCGATCGGGCTTCGGACGATAAGGCCGGAAGGCCGTGGAAGCCTCCACGGAGGCGTACCAGTGCTTCGCCCACACGCCGTCCGTCGGGCGTGGACCTGGCTCCCACGCGAGCATGCACTCCATGAACGGCACGTCCAGGGCTCCGCAGAGGGCTACCAGAAGCCCGGCCGGGTCTTCGAGCACGTCGCGCGCGTCGATCACGGGCGGCGGCGTTCCGGTCTCGGCGGAAGCCCGCTCGAACAGCTCCCACTGCTGCGGAAGCCCGGTGTCGTCGAGGCAGGGATCGGGCGTGACCCGGATCAGCGAGGTGAGCATCTCCCGCGGCTCGCGGATGAGGAACGCGTGCCGAACGTCGCTCAGCCAATCGCGCTCGACGCCCGGGAGGAGGTGATGCGCCATCTGCTTCTGATAGAAGATCCGCTTGCCCTCCGGGACCCTCCCCGTCAGCCACGCGATCACCCGGCCCGGGTCGGAGTCGTGCTCACGCAGGATCTCCGCCCGGCCGGGGTGGTCCCGGCCGGTGGCCAGCAGATAGAAGGCGTACAGCGGCTCGTCGCACACGTACGTATCGGGCCGGCTCTCCCACGATCGCATGAGAGCGGTGGAGATGTTGCGCGGTCCAGACCACATGGCGATCCGCACTGCCTCGTGACCCGTCGGTGCTCGGTGGGCGGTCATCCTCGCACTCTCTCCGACGGTGACGTATGACACAAGGCGCGGGGTGAATGCGTACGATCATCTGCCGGGCTAGAATAATCGACGAAAGGCGGTGGTTCAGATGGCGAAGAGCAACCGCGGGAGAGCCCCGCGGGACCGCAAGCGCCCGTACCGTGTCCCGAGACCGCCATGCACGCCGCGGTTTCCGGGGCCGCCGGAACCGGTGAGCCCGGGCGGCTCGGAGTGTACGACCGGTCCGGATCCGCGCGAGCTTCTGAAGAAGATGAGGAAGAAGCGGTAGCGGCTCTCCGGCGGAACCGCCGGATCAGTACTCGATCCGGTCCTCCAGATCCTCCCATACGCGGAACGCCTCGTCGGCTCCGTCCACGGTCAGGTGTGTGGTGGGCAGCACCCTGCGCCCGATCGGCCGGGCTATCTCGTCGTAGATGAACGCATCGTCGAACCCGGCCTCCGCGGCCACACCCCGATCGTTCGCGTAGTAGATCCGCTCCAACCGCGCCCAGTAGATGGCGCCCAGGCACATCGGGCAGGGTTCGCTGCTGCAGTAGATCTCGCAGCCATCCAGCCGAAACGTTCCCAGATTCCCGCAGGCATCGCGGATCGCCTGCACCTCGGCGTGAGCCGTCGGATCGTTCTGCCCGGTCACACCGTTGGACCCGCGGCCCACGACCTCGCCGTCCTTCACCACCACGGCCGCGAAGGGGCCGCCGTTCCCCGATGCCGCGCTCTCGACGGCGAAACGAAGCGCTTCCCGCATGAAGCGGCTGGAATCGTCGCTATCGGCGTTCATCGGCTTATCTCATCTCCTGGTCCGGGCCGGCGTTGCTAGCCGGAGGACGGAGCCCCACCATCAGTGACGTTCATTGTCTCACACTTCTACTCGGTGGTGCCTGCCATGAGCTCTCGACCGGCCACGAAGCCGCGGCCCCGAAGGCTTGCCGACGTTGCGGCGGAAGGCTCCTCGATGCTCCGTCGTGAGGGCTCCGTCGTGAGGGCCTCTCCAAACTGACGGGGCGAGAGCGCTATGTCGATGATCTTCCGCTCGAGGACTTCCTCTGGGGAGCCACGGTCCGCAGCCCCGCGGCCAGAGGCCGCATCTCAGACATCATCTTCGGAGATGGGGTGGACTGGTCCGAGTTCGTGATCGTCGACCACACCGACATCCCGGGTAGAAACGCCGTCTACCTGATGGAATACGATCAGCCAGCCCTGGCGCCCGGCTACGTTCGTCACGTGCACGAGCCGGTCCTTCTGCTGGCCCACCCGTCGCGCGAGATGGCCCGTCGCGCGCTGCGCGAGGTGCAGGTCATCGTCGACGTCGACCCGCCGGCTCTCGATTTCCGCACCTTGCCGAGCCCGGATCTGATCCAGTACGGCGAGGACAACGTGCTGAAGCGACTGTCGATCCAGAAGGGCGACGTGGAGCGAGCACTGGCCGAATCTCCGATCGTGGTCGACGGTGTCTACGAGACGGGCGCGCAGGAGCACGTCTACCTCGAGACGCAGGGCATGCTGGCGTACCTGGACGACGACGTGCTGGTCATCAAGGGCTCGATGCAATGCCCTTATTACGTCGTGAAGGCGCTGAAGCCAGCGCTGAACCGTTCGGACGCGGAGATCCGGGTCATCCAGACGCCGACCGGCGGAGGCTTCG
>JBDGZR010000147.1:0-7466 GCA_039588495.1 Gemmatimonadota bacterium
TCTGCGCTTCGTGATCTCCTACGTTAAGAAATACCAGGGCCGGGGCCTCAACCTGGCCGAGCTGGTCTGCATCGGTAACGAGGGCCTTCTCAAGGCCGTCAAGAAGTTCGATCCGGACAAGGGCGTGAAGTTCATCTCCTACGCCGTGTGGTGGATCCGGCAGACGGTGCTGCAGGCGCTCGCCGAGCAGACCCGGTCGGTCCGCATCCCGCTCAACCAGAACTCCAATCTGGTGAAGCTCTCGCGGACGGAGACGATGCTGACGCAGAAGCTCGGGCGCACGCCGACCGACCGCGAGATCGCCGAGGAGATGGAGGAGCCGGTCGAAACGGTTCGGGCGCTCCGTCGGGTGGCGTCTGCCGAGCTCAGCCTCGACGCTCCGCTCGATCGCTCGGATCGCGACAGCGCGTCCTTCGGAGAGCGGTTCTCCGGGATGAACGACGAGGACATCGAGGTCGATGTCGAAGCGCAGGCGCGACGCGAGTTTCTGGAGCGGATGTTCGAGAGGTTCCTCACGGAGCGTGAGCGAAAGATCCTCGTGCTCTACTACGGCCTGGACGACGGCGAGGAGATGACGCTCGAGGAGATCGGATCTCTGCTCGGAGTCACCCGAGAGCGCATCCGCCAGATCCGGAACCGGGCCTTCGACAAGCTGCGGGCCTCTCCGGACGGCTCGGCGCTCGAGGGCTTCTGGAGCGCCAGCGCCTGACGGTTTCGGACGAGAGAGCAGTGCCTCATCATGGCGGGGGCGTCCTCCGGGCGCCCCCGCTTTTCGTCTCCCTCGCAGCGGAACAGGCCGCGCGATGTCGAGCGATCTCGTAGGCGAGCTCCCGAAGGCGGAGCTCCACGTCCACATCGAGGGAACGCTCGAGCCCGACCTGATGCTCGCGCTCGGTGAGCGCAACGGGGTGCCCCTGCCGTACGCCTCCGTCGAGGAGGCCCTCGAGGCATACGAGTTCACCGACCTGGGTTCGTTTCTGAAGGTCTACTACGAGGGCGCCCGAGTCCTGCAGAGGGAGGAGGACTTCCACGACCTGACGCGGGCGTACCTGGAGAGGGCCCGCCGCGACAACGTCGTGCACGCGGAGATCTTCTTCGACCCGCAGGCCCACACGGAACGCGGGGTGCCGTTCGAGGTGGTGCTCGAGGGCATCCGTTCCGCGCTGGACGCGGCCGAGCTAGAGCTCGGGATCACGTCGCGTCTCATCCTCTGCTTTCTTCGGCACCTCAGCCCGGAGCAGGCGATGGCGACGCTCGAGCAGGCTCTTCCCCATCGCGATGCCATCGTCGGCGTCGGACTCGATTCCTCCGAGCTCGGCAATCCGCCATCGCGCTTCGCGCGGGTGTTCGATCGGGCCAGGGAGGAAGGCTTCCTGACGGTCGCACACGCCGGTGAAGAGGGCCCGCCCGAGTACATCTGGGAGGCACTGGACGAGCTGCACGTGCGGCGGATCGATCATGGCGTCCGCTGCCTGGAGGACGACAAGCTAGTGGAGCGCCTCCGTCGTGATCGCGTGACGCTGACGGTCTGTCCGCTCTCCAACGTGAAGCTGCGAGTCTTCGATCGGATCGAGAGCCACAGCATCGCCAGACTCCTCGCGGCGGGGCTTTGCGTGACGGTGAATTCCGACGATCCGGCGTACTTCGGGGGCTACATCAACGATAATCTGCGGGCGGTTCGGGATGCGCACGAGATCGACCGAGCCGGCCTTCTCCTGCTGGCCAGAAACTCTTTCGTCGGCAGCTTCCTGGATGACGCGGCGAAGAGCCGACACCTCGCGGAGTTGGACCGGCTGGCCTCCGGCACGTCCTGAGCCCTCCTGCGCTAGGACGAGCGGGCCAGGCTCGACGCGGCCGGCTTCCTGCTCAGCTCGTCGTACCCTCCGCCCGCCTCGCCACGCTTCTCGCCCGAACGGGCACGGCCAGGACGAAAATCAGCAGGGTCACGACCGCGCTGGCCACGCACCACCTACAGATGGCATTGATGACGAAGAGCTCCAGGTAGGTGAGGTAACCCGAGAAGGCTACGCCTCCCGCCGCCAGAACGAGGATGAGCCTGGCCGGCCAGGTGGCTTCCTGGTGGGCAGGCTGGACGGAGAGAAACGCGAGCGCGAACACGGCCGCGTACCAGGCGACGCCCCAGCCCGCCACGGGAAGGCCGAGAAGAGTGGCGTACTCGGAGGTCTGGACCGCTTCGCAGGCGCCCGTGCCGCAGACCAGCTCCCCGTAGAAGCCGAGCTTGTAGAGCAACAGGTAGACCGACATCAGAAGGCCCACGAGGGCCAGCACGGCGATCGCCATCCGCTTCTTCATCCCTCTCACCTCCTCACGGCGTGCCTCGTTTCGCGTCAGCCCTCCGCGTCCGTGCCCTCCGCGTCCGTGCCCTCCGCTCCCGCTCCTTCATCCGCCTCGGCAGCGGCGGCAGCCTCCAGGATCATCCGCTCCAGCTCCTCGTAATCCTGCGGGGCCCTCTGACCATTGACGAACAGCGTCGGCGTGGAGTTGACTCCCAGTCGCTGGCCGTACTTCGCCGAGGCAAAGATCTGCTCGAGATACCGACCGTCGCGGACGCACTCCCGATAGGCGCCTCGATCGAGACCGAGCTCCTCGGCCATCTCCTCGAAATCGCCTCGCGCATCGTCCTTCGGCGACCACTGCGACTGACGCGCGAACATCAGGTCGTGCATCTGCCAGAACCGGCCCTGCTCTCCCGCGCAGCGCCCGGCGAGCGCCGCCGGTATCGCGTGCGGGTGCTGTTCCAGGGGATAGTCGTAGAAGATCCAACGCACGGACCCTCCGCCGTCCACGTAGTTCTGCTTGATGAGGCGGCCGGAGAAGCCGTAGAAAGCCGCGCAGGCGGGACACTGGAAGTCCGCGAACTCGACCAGCGTCACCGCCGCGTCCGCCGGACCCGCACTCACCCCTGCCGAGGCATCCGCTTCCGTTTCCGCCAGCGTGACCGGGATCTCGGTCGGGCCCGTATCACCCGAGCGTGCGAGCCAGAGCGCCGCGACTCCGCCGAGTACCACCGCGAGGATGGCGAGGTAGAAGACGCGCCCGGGGCCAGAGCCGCCGGCCGATCGGTTCCGAGACTGATTACTCATGCCTGTGTTCGACTCCTGATCGTCCATTAAGTCATTAAGCGGGACCGCCGGCCGGCCACATCTGACCGGACGGCGCCCGAGACGCCACCTATTCTCCTACATCGCGTTCCGCGTCGCCAGCAGGACCAGGACAACCGTCGCGACGATGAGCGTCGTGATAAGCCCGATCACCAGCAGCTTCACCCATTCCGGCACTCGCTGCCGGGGCGCCGCCGCCGCCTTGGCCAGGGCGGGCAGCAGGCTCTCCGACCACGCGACGCCGATCTCCGGCAGCAGCTCACCCCAGGCCTTGGCGAAATCGAGGTCGACCAGGACGAGCGCGCTGTGCCACTCTTCTGCCGCTTCATCCAGCTCGGACTCCTCCGCTTCGGGCGGTCCTTCCTCCAACCTCTCCAGCCGGAGGCGAAGCTCCGCCTGTGCGTGCTCCAGACGCTGAAATTGCGGCGTCAGGTTGTGCACCGGCGCGAGGAAGCGGCGCTGCAGGGATTCGCGCAGGGCCTCGGAGACGGCCAGCTCCGCATCCAGCCTTTGCGCCCGTCGCTTGCCCTGCAGAAGCCGGCTCAGCTCTCGGTCGTACGTCTCGGTGAGCCGGCCCAGGGAATTCAAAGACGCCGCGCGCGCGTCGTCCTGCAGAGCAGAGGCGTCCATCGCCTCCACGGCCTTGGCCAGGCTGCGTGCCCGAGAAGCAGCCGATTTGCGGAACAGCAGAGGTCCGAGTGCCGTCTCGCCGAGCTCCTGAAAGTGACCGGCAAAGAAGTCGTCCGGCAGGCCGATCCTCATCGGAAGGTCCGATGGCAACTTCGCCGCCTCTTTCTCGGCCTTCTCGCGGATCGTCTCGGTCGACGTGGTGAACTCCGGCAGGCGAGCGGGAGTTGGCCCGGCCACCTCGCGACGCGCGAACATCTCGATCGCTTCCTCCCGCTCCGCCGGCTCCGGTGGCGCTGTCTTGGCGATTTCCAGAATCGCGGATATCTCCTCCGGCCGGAGGTACAGAATCCGCAGCGCCGTCTCACCGCTCTCGAGCTCGAGCGCCGGCCGCGCCTGGCGCGGCTCCCCCGACTTTTCTCGGGCAACGGCTACGGGCCAGGGAACACGGTAGGTCTCTTCTCGCGCGAAGAGGTGCAGCGCCTGCCGCGTAAAGATCGCCACGAAGAGCCCCTTCAGGGATCTGGCGTCTGCAGCCCCGTCCTCCGTATGGCTGCCCTCAACGGCACCGGAGATCGCGACGCCTGCGGAGCAGAGGATCGACTCCCAGGCCATCGGTTCCAGGGTGGCGGCGCGCAACGCATCCACGTCGAGCCTCGCGTCGATCGCCCGGCCCAGGTCGTCCAGACGGTCGTTCGAGGCTCGGAAGGCCGCGACGTATGCGCGCGAGAAGACCAGCAGAAGCCCGGCGCGTTTGGAAACCCAGAACACCTCGTCGAGGGACAGGCCGACCTCGTCGTACGACAGCCGGTCATCGTCCACCCGCAGTTGGACTCCTCGACGCAGACGATCCCCCTCGAGGAAGGCGTCGACGGCGAAGGTCGCCGACTCAGCCACCGGGGACCTCGCCGGAGAGACGAGCCTCCGAGCCTGTCCGCTCCTCGTACCGGCGAACGAACTCCTCGAGCGGCCACGGCTTCCAGGCCTCGCGGGGCAGACCCACTTCGGCGAGCCACCTCTCTATGCGGTCCGGATCGCCCTCGATCTCGACGAGAACGTCCATGGCCGGATAGGTCTCGATGCGGGCGTACACTCTTCCCTTCTCGTAGACGGCCACGCGACGGTCGATGGCGAAGATGACCTCGGAGTATCCCAGATTCTCCAGTATCGCGACGGCGGTCTCCATCTCCTGGACCACCGTCTCCAACTCCGGTCTCACCTTGTACCCATCCACCTCCGAGGCCGGGCCCTTCCATCCGAGCAGGGTGCGGCTCTCGCCGGAGGCCGACGTCATGCAGCGGATGCGCAGCACCTCGTCCCGGTTCTCGAGCGATCGCGCCGGTGTGTCGAACCTGCGATCCGACATCAGGCCCTCGAAGGACAGACTCCAACCGGCGCCGGCGAGCCTCTCCCGCACCGCTGCGGCATCGCCGGACAGTGCCGCCTTGAGCTCGAACTCGCGTTTCATCTGGTCTTTTGCGTGCCCGCGATCACGTCCTCGAGAGCCTCCATGACCGAGTCGGAATCCGACAGGTTCTCCAGCACTCCATCCGGCTCGTGAGATCTGAGATCGTCGGCGTCGAAGCCGCCGGTCGCAACCGCGAGCACTCGGGCGTGGTTGGCGCGTGCGCAAAGGACATCCTCGGGAGTGTCCCCTACGACTATCGCCTCCTCGACGCGAAAGCTCAGGCCCGTTCGGTGTGCCGCCCGCGCCACGGCGATCGGCGGCAGGTCGGCGCGATGCTCCGAATCCGAACCGAATGCTCCCACATCGAAGCGCGAGATGCCCGCGGCACGCAGCTTTCTCGTCGCCCCCTCCTCCACGTTGCCGGTCAGGAGGGCGAGCTCGTAGCGGTCGTCCGCCGACAGTCTGTCCAGAAGCGCCGTCACCCCGCGGCATGGCGTCGGCCTCGTGGCTTCCGCCTCCAGAGCATCGTCGAGGTGCCGGAGATAGGGCTCCCAGACCTCGTCCAACCGCGCGTCGATCTCCTCATCGGCCCAGCCGCAGCTCCGGAGAAGGTCCCGCACGATCCAGGGATCGGTCTTGCCGCGAAAATCGTGGTCGTCGATGGGGCCGGTCTGCCCGTAGACCTCCAGCATGGCCGATCTCAGGGCGACCCGGCCCGCTCCGCGTGGCTCGATCAGCGTTCCATCTATGTCGAACAGGAGAAGGCGCACCGGGAACGTCACCTCCGGACAGCTCGGAGGAGAGCTCGTTCGAGGGCCCGCTGAGCCTGCAAGCCGATCGAGAGAAGCTGGATCGGGGCCAGGTCCGGTCCGGTCCCGGCGCTCTCCGCCGTGGAGGCTGCGAAGACGATGTCGCCATCGAACGAGGTGTTGGCGGGTGAGATGCGGCGGACGATCGCGTTCATTGCCTGCCGAGCCACGATCTTCAACTCGGTCTTTCTCAGCGGGACGTCGGTCGCGACGATGGCCAGCGTCGTGTTCTCGCCCGCCCGGACGAGCCAATCCGGTACCCGGCCATCACGGATCGCACCGGCGGTGTCCAGGTAGCTGCCGTCGGGGCCGCGCGATCCGGCCGTGATCGCTCCCCGATCATCCAGGACATCGCCGAAGGCGTTGACGACGGCAAAGGCCGCTACGACGTGCTCGCCGTGGTCCTCGGACCAGCTTCCGACTCCCGCCGGCTCGAGCCCTTCGGGCCTCAGCTTGCCCACGCTCGCCCCCATTCCCACGCCCACGCGTCCCTCCTCGACGGGCCGCTCGGAGGCACCGGCTGCAGCCGCGTAGCCCATCTCAGGATCGGGCCTCGCCGACGCATCGCCGATCCCGAGGTCGTAGATGACCGCCGCCGGAACGATCGGCACGGCCGCCGCACGGGTCTCGTAGCCCCGGCCGCGCTCCTCCAGCCACCGGGAGACGCCATCGGCGGCGGCAAGGCCGAACGCCGACCCTCCGGTCAGCAGGATGGCGTCACACCGCGGGACGAGATGGAGAGGCGACAGGGCGTCCAGCTCGCGCGATCCGGTGGCCAGGCCTCGGACCTCAACGGCCGCGACGAAGGGACCGATCGCCACCGTGCATCCCGTCTCACCCGCTCCATCCTGCGCGTGTCCGACCGTGATGCCCGGCACAGCCGTCAGCGTCCTGTTCTCGGCCACGCCGCTCAACCCTCCTGGACGGGTGTCGCGAGCTCACCGTCCTCGAGGAGCAGACTATGCAGACGACGCCAGCCGATGTTCCCACCCGAGATGACGATGATGACGGGTCCCGGGCCGGCCGGGATCCGGCCGGCCAGCAGGGCGGCGACGCCCGCAGCCCCGCTCGGCTCGACGACGAGGCGGCGAGCGAAGCACCACCGTACGGCGCGGCGGATCTCGTCGTCGCTCACGGTCAGCACCCCCTCGAGCAACGCGAGGCAGTGCTCGTACGTGAGCGTCCCGGGCGTAACGGGCTTCAGCCCGTCGGCTATCGTCTCGACGCTCTCCAGGGTCACCAGACCGCCGGCCTCCAGCGAGCGCTTCATCGAGGCCGCCCCGTGTGGCTCGACGCCCCACACTCGCGCCTCGCTCACCAACGCGCCGAGCGCGGCGGAGACGCCCGAGACGAGACCTCCACCCCCGATCGGAACCAGAACCCGAGGCTCACCTTCCGCCACGGCCGAGGGATACGCTCCCCGGCGTTCCATCTGCTCCGCCAGTTCCAGACCCACCGTCCCCTGCCCGGCGATGATGTCCGGGTGATCGAACGGCGGGA
>JBDGZR010000148.1:0-12914 GCA_039588495.1 Gemmatimonadota bacterium
GACGGAACCTCCTCACGGACTCGAGCAAAACCCCTCAGCAGGTCGGAGATTCCTTCGTAGGCGGACTGGCTTCCTGCGTAACCGAGCACGGGCCCGGGCCCGATCTCCAGCTTCCGGGCCACGCGCATGTTCCTGTCGCTGATATAAGCGAAGCGGTCGGGGTCGACTCCGTTCGGAACGAGGAAGATCTTCTCCGCCTCGATCCCTCGATCGACCAGATCGTCCTTCATGGTCTGCGCGAGTGTGACCACTGCGTCGGCTTCCTCACAACAACGTGCTTCCGCGGCGTGCTCCAGCCGATACTTGTCGGACGATCGCTCCAAAACGCCTCTGGCGACGGCCGAATCCTCCCACATGCCGCGGACCTCATAGACGTGCGGCAGCCCGAGTGCGGACGCGGCTGCGCGCGCAGCGATCGCGTTGCGGTGGTTGGAGTGGCTGTGAAGCAGATCCGGCTGGATGCGCGCCCCGAACTCGATCAACTCGCGAGCGTAGTGGCTCAGGTACGGGCCGAGCGGGTGGCGGATCTCGTGTCGGTGGGTTCCCCGCAGAAAGAACGAGAAATCCTGATCCGAAAGGGGCGAGCACCCGTCAGGGGCCCTGAGGCGGTGGTAGGCGACTCCCTCTATGCAGTCCGTCGAGTCGGGCCCGTAGCCGTCGATGGCGGGGAAGAACGGCGCTGTGACCGCGACCGGATCGAGGCCCATTGTTTGTTGTCCGAGCAGGAGCTCGTGTGCTCGGAAGGTGTAACCGTTCCTCTTGTGAGGAAGCGACATTCGGAACACGTGCAACGGCACGGTCACCCCCGCGGCACGCGTGGTCTTACCGGATGGTAGCGGCGTGGAAGCCCCGTCGAGATCGAGAACACCGGTGGTGTACAGTGCCAGAGTGCCGGTGAACTTCTCCAGAAGCACGCTGATGCCGCTGTCCTCCGGCGCCAGATCGTGCGCAGTGCCGGCGATCGAGGCGGCCTCACGCCAACGGCCTTTCCGCCACAGAACCGCGGCCAGGTTGAACAGTATGCTCGCGTCTCCCGGTGCCAATTGTCGGGCACGCCGAAGGAGTTGCAATGCCTGGCGCTTCTCGTCCAGGTCGGCCAGAGCTACGGCGAGGTCGTTGAGGCTGAACGGATCCTCCGACGCCGGCGAAAGTGCGCCTTCCGCCAGCCGCTTCGCCGCTTCACGATGTCGAGCTGACGCCGTGAACCGACCTTCTGCGGCCAGCTCCGACGCGTGTATCACGTGCTCCTCACATCCGTTTCGCATCGCCGACGCAAGACGGCGCAGTTCGATCACTTCATACGGCATCTACAGCTCTCATCGTGGTTTGGAGTCGGCGCTGAAGAGGGCTGAACTCGTTCTCTATACTCAATATCCGCACCACGGCGCAACCGCGGGAGAGCGACCGGGGCTGATCCGTGTAAGTGCTTTGTCGGATGTGTGATGGGGGTGCTCTCTCTTCCGAGCGTCCGACGCGGGTCCCCGAACGGTGCTGCGGCGTTTCCACACTCTCATCGCAACGTATGACCGGTAAGCCGGGCGACATGACGACCGCCCTGCTTCGCGACGAGGCATCAGGGGACGCCGGGCGAGATGCTACGCTCTCGGAGCGGTCTTCGCGACTACGTCGCCGTTACGACCAGGCTCGCGTACTACGAAACGGCGGAATGGACCTATCCTCTGGAGCTTCGTGAGGGGGCTGCCGGCACGGAAACCGGCCGAGACGAGACGTGAGCGGGGCGCGGGTGACGTTCCGCGCCATCGGGCGACGTTCTCTCCAACACGCGCTCGTAAACCGACTCGACCTTGGCGGCTCGGATCGTCCAGTCGAACTCCTCCCGCGCCTGCTGCTTGACGGCGCCACCCAGACGATCCGCCAGGGCCTCGTCGTCGAGCAGCCGCAGGATGGCGTCGGCCAGAGCGTCGCTGTCGCCGTTCTCCACGGTGAGAGCCGTTTTTCCGTCCTCCAGGTGCACGGCCGAGCCCGCGAACGACACGATCGGACGACCTGCGGCCATGTAGTTGAGCAACTTCATCGGAAGGCCCGTCGCCTCGACCCGAGGATTGACGAGCACATCGGCGGCGGCGAGCCGGTTGGGAAGCTGGCTGAACCCGACCGACTCGAGCTCGACCGCTTCCTCGATCCCCAACTCCTTTGCCAGCCCCGCGTAGGGCTCGAAATCGGAACTCGAGATGATGTGCAGCCGCGCGTCGCTCCGCCGGGCTCTAACGCGGCCGAAGGCGGCAAGCAGATGCTCGATGCCCTGGTGCGGAGCCAGGTTGCCGGCGAACCCGACGATAGGGTGCTTCCCGCGCGTCGTCTCCTCTACGTCGAACATGAACGACTCGACGCCGTTGGGGATCACATCGATGCAACTCTCCGATATGTCGCTCAGCTCGAGCAGCCGAGATTTGATATCCTCGCTTACGGTGATCACGTGCGAGGCCCGGCCTGGCAACCAGCCGTCCAGGGCGCGTCCCAAGGAGCGGACCATTCGCTTCGGCAACCCCAGCGGATAGAACGGCAGCTCGGACTCGAGCGTGGTGTGCGCGTCGTAGATCACCGGCAGGGGAGCGGTTCGGCTGAGCTTGGCCGCGAGCAGGCCTTCGTAATGGTGCGCGTGGACGATCTCGATGCCATGCGCGCGGATCACACGCCGGAGCGTCCGCACGAGCAGAGGGTCGAGCAGGAGCAGCTTCGCATACGTGGGACCGGGCTCACAGTTGCGATACCAGGGCACGTCGCGGATCCGATGCACCTCGACCCCGGCCGGCATGGTCGGATCACCGATGTGGTACGCGACGACGTGCACCCTGTGGCCCAGCTGCAACAGGGCCTCGGCCATCCGGTGTATCCGGATCGGCGTGCCTCTGCCGTAGGGAAACGGGCAGGCTGCCACCATCGCTACATTGATCGGTCCGCCTCCGCTCACTCTGATACCCAAGTCATTGCTTCAGTTGCGTATACGGTCTCTCTCCGCGGCCGGTCGCGGCGCTACCGGAAGACGGCCTGATTGAAGGGCTCCGTGAGTAGCCGCCACGCGGCGGAGCGCATCACTCCGCCCTCGTGGAGCCGAAACGTCCAGATGTGGTTCCGGACCTTGTCCCCGACCTTGCCGGACCACTCCAGGAGGCGCGCGGGTTCCGATACCGGGCGAGTCTCCGCGACGGCGCGTTGGCCAGCCAGGGCCGATGCCAGCCTGGGGTACTCCTGCCGGCAATCCAGGATGCTCAACATCAGATCCAGGACCGTGGCCGAGATCGTCAGGAGATCCTCGCGCTTCCGCTGGTCGAAGAAGCCGTCCCAATCGGCTTCGTCACCGACCATCCGCAGAACCATGTAAAGGTCCAGCAAGAACTTCAGTCGTACTCTCGCCTTCTGGTAGTCGCCGAGAATCGACAAGGAGAGCAGGACCATGACGTACTCGGGCGAGAGTACCCGGAAGCTATGGCCATCGAGCTGCTCCGACTCGCTGGTCGTCCACACCCTCTCGTAATCGATCTTGTAGGAGAAGTGACTTCGCAGCGTCCAGTGAAGATCGATCTTCGCTCTGTCGCATCGGTATTCGTAGTGATAAACGAAGCGCATGGCGGCTCGGTGCCCGAGGAGCGGGATCGATCGCCGCACGTAGTCGGCTTCGCGCAGGGTCGCATCGCAGCGTACGAGAGCCCCTCGGTCCCGAACGAGGAGATCGATGTCACCGTAGGACCGGCGCCCGGGGTCTCCATAGAAGCGCTTCGAGAGAAAGGGCCCTTTCATATAGATGACATCCAGTCCTTCGCCGGCCAAAAGCTCCCGAAGACGGTGGATCTCCGGCAGCAACCGATCGGCTCTGGTTGTCTGCTCGTCGCGCGCTGTCGATAGGCTGGTCCTCAGACGGGCCGGGAGCGCGCTCAGAAGACGCGATTCTTCCAGCACCGAGTGCAGATAGACGGCCACTGCGTGCTTGCGCACGAAGGTGGAAAACTCGTCGGCATCAAAGGAGCTCTCGCCCTGAGCTTCGAGAAGCGCCGGCTTCTCATCCTTCACGGCGTGAAGGAACGTCTCAAGGCAGCTAGCGTCTGACATTAACCAGCCTCGCGGGGAAAACGACGTGCTCGTGGTCCGGCGCCGTCATGCGCAGGATGGCGGGCACACCCATGGCCCGGGCAAGAGTCGCGCCGGTAGCGGGGTTTCGCCGTTTCGCGGTGGATGCTCGGCTATCAACGCAAATGCGGGTCGGACGGCAGGCCGTCTCGTGCCTCCCGAAGCAGAATCCGGAGCCGCCGAAGGGGCACGATCGCCTTTGGCGTTCCGAACTCGAGCCGGAAGAGCGCCGACTCGACCAGGACCGCTACAGCCCAATACACGAACGATGACGCGAAGGATAGAGGGTCCCTGAAGCGCGCGTAACCCTTCCAGTACGCCGCGCGCTCTCGCGGTCCCATCGGCCAACGGTACCAGGTGCGCGCGAGATCGTAGTCGAGAGGTCCGACATCGATGGACTCGTTGTCCACGAGGTGGATGCGGCCGGAAGGCCCCAGCAGGATATTCTCCGCGCAGAAATCCCGGTGGATCACTCCCGCGTGCTCTCCCGCAGCAGGCTGCGGCGGCCCGCCGGTGGCGAGCGCGAGGAGGTCATCGGCCATCGCCCGTTCGAGCGCCCCCCGGCCGACGAGGTCGTCAATGCTCGCTTCGAGCTCCGAGGCTTCCTCGCTGATGGGCGCCCAGGTGGTGAGGTCCAGTCCCTCCGTATCGGCGGAGTGGATCCGACCCTGGAGAGCTCCGCACCATTCGAGCAACCGGTGATCCTGATCGCTACGCTGCAGGCGGCGTCCGTGCACGAACTCGATGAGGAGACCGCTGCCATGTCTTGCGAGGATCCGGGGGATGTGAGGGCTGGCGAGGTGGCTGAGCAGCCGTTCGAGCATCTCCGCTCGCTCTGCCGTCTGCATTCGCCGGTACTTGAACGTCTGCCCGTTCGCGAACCGGAGTCCGTAGCAGCCTCGCGCGTCGTTCGACGAGTGGAGCTCGGTCAGGCGAACGACACCCGACAACCTCGAGTCGATCCCCTTGATGAGGCCAGCGAGGTCGGGGCCGAGCGTCTCCGGCGCGACATGCACGGATAGACATCTATCTTCCAAGCCACGCTCCCGTCCGAATCCGGAATCTCTCGCGGAGGTCTCCGCTAGACGATTCTGGCCTCACGGAGGACGGCCGAGGGCACCCGCTCCTGCTCCGCCTGCCGACGAGCGAGGTTGCCCTCGAGCACCTCGTTGCACTCCGTGAGACCGATACCGTCCGCGCCTGGCGGCTCGAGACGTCCTCCGCTCTCGTTGAGCGCCTCCAGTTCCACTTGTATGGCTCGCTGTGCGGCAAACAGACAAGGCGTGCTGTAGAGAACGATGGAGACTCCCCGCTGACTCAGATCATCGAGCGAACACGCCGGCGACTTGCCGCCCGAGATCTGGTTGAACACCAACGGTCGATTCACGGAAGCGGCTATCTCCGGCAGGATGCTCAGGTCGACGATTCCGTCCACGAGGACCGCGTCGGCGCCCGCCTCACCATACGCTACGGTGCGCCGGATCATCTCATCCGGTTGTTCGGCGTCGGTACGGGCGATCACGAACAGATCTCGCCGCGCCTGCAGCACCGCGTCCAACTTCTCGAGATACTCGCCGACCGGCAGGATCTGCTTGCCGCCCAGGTGGCCGCACCGCTTGGGGCGACGCTGATCTTCGAGGACGATCCCCGACGCTCCGAGAGACTGAAGACTCACAGCGACGTATGCCGCCTGCTCCGGGCCACCGTATCCATCGTCGATGTCTACCAACAGGTGGTGATGCGGCAGCACGTCACGCAGCCGTCGCAGGAGCTCGACCATGTCCGACCAGGTGACGAAGCCGACATCGGGCAGACCGTAGTGGCTTGCCGCGAAGCCGAACCCGCTCAAAAACAGGCTGTCGTTGGTGCGTGCCGCCAGTGAAGCCGAGAAAACGTCGTAAATGCCGATGAACGGAAGGATATCCCTATCCTCAACCGCTCGACGAAGCCGAGCACCGGTCGCGAGCGCCATACCACTTCTCCATCGAGTTTTTGGTCCTGCGCAAGAAGGATCTTCGATACAATAACTGGGCCAAGAGCGCGGCCTATCTGAGGCGCAGGGCTCGCCAGCGCCGGGCAGCAGGACGACTCGCTACGAGCCGGGGGGCTGCATCGGCGCCGAGCTCCAGATCCGACTCTCCGACCCTGATCCGAACCCTGGCAGGATCGAACCCCGTAACCAGCTTCTCCCACGACAATGCGCTAGTCCCGATTACCACATCCACTGCTGGGTTCTCTGAAGAGCTCCGTGATGCGCGGAGCGACGACGCGGGTGTCGAAACGGGCGTGCGCCCACTTCTCTGCGAACCCTGACAACCGCCGATAACGGCCTCCTTCGGTGGCCCAGCGTATCCGCTCCACCGCCTGGCTCACGCTCGCGGCCACGAAGCGCCGCGGGTACAGACGATCCGCTCCGGGCCAGTTCCGGATGATGGGCACGGCGCCAGAAGCCATTCCCTCCGCCACGGCCTGGTGCGATCCCTCCGAGTCGCTGGTCGAGAGCAGAACGCCGATGCGGGAGAACCAGGCGGGCATGTCGTCCGTGTAGTCCTGTATGGAGATCGACGCCCGGTGCGGCGACCCCTCGAGCGCCCCGTGAAACCCTTCCATGAACTCGCTCTCCGCCGGGACGTCTCTCACCCAGGGCTTCAGGTCGGGTGGCTTGTCGATAAAGTTGAGCCGAAAGCGGGGCTCGGCGTCACGGAGCTGTTCGAAGATCCGGATGGCCAGATCGGCTCTCTTCCGCTTTGGGGAATACTTGACCACGCCGATCTGGAAGCGGGCATCCTCGGGTTTCCGCTTGGCGAACCGTGCGGTGTCGAACAGGTTGGGTATGTAGTGGAGTCGCTGCGGGCGTACGAGCCCCGTGCTCAGCAGCTCATCACGAAAGTGAGGCGCGATGGCGATCGCGGCATCGACCGCCTCCCAGTCGACCTGTTCCAGATATTTGACACGCGGATTACCGAAGTACTCCTGCCGGTGAAGCCGAACGATCAGCCTCTGGTGGGGTCGCTTGCGCTTGGAGTACCAGACGGTGTTGCCCAAACACCACTCACAGAAGATTACATCCGCCGCATCGAGGCAACTCCCGCTGGCTGCCTCGTCGTGCCTCCGATGGCCCTGCCAGGGATCGATGAGCACGACATATTGCGGGTCCGAGCTCAGGTGTTCGATCAGCGGCTGCACGAAGTGCAGCAGGTGGCCGGCGAACACCACCGTAGTACGGTTGCGGTCGGCTTTCGCCGGTTCGCGCGCTACGGTCGAAGTGGGCATGAGAAATGCTCTCTCGCGGTCGGGATGAGCTCGCCGACGAGGCGGCCGCCCGGGTTTCGGGCGCCTCGGAACCGTCGACAGCAACGCAGATTCTGGGCACATGAAAGACAACGGGACCGAAGCGGGGATCGAGAGCGCCATCGAGCAAGGGATCGGCTGGCTCTGCCGCGCCCAGGACTGCTCCGCCTCGGCCGATGGGGGCGTCGCGAGCCACTACTGCCTCGATCGTGGGTGGACGACATCCTATCCCGAAACCACGGGCTACATTGCGCCGACCATCCTACGGCACGCACTCCTGGCTGGCGACGATGTGCGGCGGGAGCGGGTGCGTCGCATGCTCGGCTGGCTCGTCTCGATCCAGTATGAGAGCGGAGCTTTCCAGGGAGGTCGGATGGGAACGGATCCCGTCGTCCCTGTCACCTTCAATACCGGTCAGATACTCATCGGCCTGGCAGCCGGCGTGGCGGAATGGGGAGCCCGATATCTTCAGCCGATGCGCCGGGCCGCAGATTGGCTCGTCGCCACGCAGGACTCCGACGGCGGCTGGTCCGCCTACCCATCGGCGCTCACGGCTCCAGGAGCAAAGACCTACGAAATTCAGACCGCGTGGGGTCTGTTCGAGGCAGCACGGATCGACCCCGACCGCTCCTACGGCGAGGCGGCCCTGGCGAACATCGACTGGGCCCTCGGCCTCCAACACGACAACGGTTGGTTCGAGGCGTGCGACCTGAGGAAGTTCGAGCAACCGTTGACGCACGCGATCGGTTACGCGCTGAGGGGAGTGCTCGAGGGATATCGGTTCCGTCCGGAGGCGAAGTACCTGAGGGCGGCTCGGCGCACCTGCGATGCCCTGATCGAGGTCATGGACGAAGAGGGATTCATCCCTGGCCGGTTGGATCGCCGGTGGCAGGCCACGGTCGACTCCGCTTGTCTGACCGGCACGGCGCAGATCGCCTGCTGCTGGTTCATGCTCTACGGCTTTACCGGCGACGAGCGCTATCGAGACGCCGCGTATCTGGCAAACCGCTACGTCCGGCGTACGATGCGGCTCAGCGGACCGCCCGGCGTGAGGGGCGGAGTCGCCGGCTCCTGGCCCGTAGATGGAGACTACCTGCCGGACAGAATCCTCAGCTGGGCGTGCAAGTTCGTGGTGGATGCGAACTACATGGAGGCGGAGATTCGCGCGAACGCATCCCGCGTGCGAACCTGACCTCCGAAAAGTCGGGTGTCAGCCATCTCCCGGCTGAAGCGCAATGACCGATCCCGGAGACCCGTTCTCAGAGGCCTTGTGCCACTTCTCGCTATCGGGCCGAATCGTCTTCGTGCACAGCTCGTGGGCCGAGATGGCGCCCCTCTCGAGCTCTCCGCTGCAGCTGCTGGATGCCCTCTGCCAGGCTGTCGGCGAGGAGGGAACGGTGGTGCTGCCGACCTACCCGATGCGCGGTCGATCGGACACCTACCTCGCAAGCCACCCACGGTTCGACGTTCGAAAGACAGCCTCTCAGGTGGGGCTGCTCTCCGAGTTGTTTCGACGCATGCCGGGCGTTCGAAGGAGCCTGCACCCCACCCACTCAGTGGCTGCGCGTGGAGCGAGGGCGAGCGAGTTGACGGAGGGGCACGAACGCTCCGACACACCATTCGATGAGAATTCTCCCTTCCGCCGCATGTACGAGAACGACGCTCTGGTGCTCAACCTGGGCGTTCAAACCGTGAGCTTCCGCCACCTGGCGGACCACCTGATTCAGGATTCCCTGGACCACGATGTCTACTCGAGCCGGCGCTTCGAGGTGCTTCTCGTGGACGAGCTCGGACGAGAGCTCTTGATGGAGACGCGGGGACACAACCCCGAGATCAAGTGCAATTACAGGATCGCGCTCGCGCGGCTGCGCGAGGAGGGCGGCACGACGCTCGTAGCTGTCGGGCCATCCGAGTTGGAGCTGATTCCGGTGCGGTCGTATATCGAGCGATATCACAGATGCTATCGAGAGGGAGAGCTTCGCTTCTTCGCGCGAAGCGCGGTGGAGCGGCAGGGAGACCGGGGTAGTCCATGAGCGATTCCGCACCCGAGGGAGTGCGTGACATCCCGAAGCTCGAGGGCCGGATCAGACGGCTTATCGCCGAGCACACCGGCGGTGCCGCCGCGGAGGACGAGATCGAGTGGGACACGCCGATCATCGGTCGGGGAATCGGTCTCACCTCACTCGACACGGTGAGCCTCATGATCCGGATCGAGAACGAATTCGACCTGTTCCTCGATGCGGAGGAGTTCGCATCGAGCCTCGACAGCTTCGGTTCTTTGGTGGAGGCCATCCGCCGCAGTATCGAGGGAGAGACGAAAAAGGACGGTCATGCACTCTAGCTCGGAGACTCTAGGCGGCCGCTTCAGCGAGGTGGCGGAGGCAAACCGACGGCATCCGGCCGTGCTCTGGAACTCGGTGGAGATCACTTACGCGTCTCTCGCCGAAGCGGCGGCCCGATTGGCCGCACAATTGATGGAGGCCGGCGCGGAACCCGGGATGAGGGTCGCGATCGCGCTCACCAACGGTCCGGCGTTCGCTCAGGCGTTCTTCGCGGTCGCGTACTCCGGAGGCGTCGTAGTACCGATCAACCCGTCGCTCACGCGATCGGAGATGACGGCGCTGTTCGCCGACGCCGAGGTGGGCTGTGTCATCACGGATTCCGAACTCCGGCAGCGGTGCACGGACGCCTTCCTGGCGTCCGGGGGGGAGGACCAGGGGGCAGTACTCGAAGCCTCCCATGATGAGTTCGCGGACGGGCTGCAGCCGGATGATATGCCGCGGCCGCCGGTGGACGTGATGCCCGACGCTCCCGTCCTGTACCTCTACTCGTCCGGCAGCACCGGGAAACCGAAGCGAATAGTGCGGACGCACTTCAACCTTCTGTACGAGACCGATCGGCTGACGAGGGCGCTGGGCTTCTCGCCGAGTGACCGGGTGATCGGCGTGGCTCCCTTCTCGCACGTGAACGGCCTGACACGCAGCATGCTGGCCTCGATGCTCTCCGGCGCGACCCTCGTTCCGCTCCCCAGGTACGACCGAAGCGCCGTGGCACAGACCATCGAGCAGCATGGAATCAACATCTTCATCGGCGTCCCCTTCATGTTCCAGGTGCTCGCGGAGAGCCGTTGGCCTCGCCAAGTCGACTTCTCGTCGTTGCGCTACTGCTTCAGCTCGAGCGCTCCGCTTCCGAGAGAGGCGAGCGTCACGTTTCACGACCGCTACGGCCTGCACGTCCGGCAGCTCTACGGCTCGAGCGAGACGGGGACGATCGCGCTCAACCTGGAGGATGACCCGGCCGAGTCGCTGGAGTCGGTGGGCCTCCCGATCGATGGCGTCGAGGTGGACATCTTCACCGAAGCCGGGACGATCGCCGAGCCGGGCGAGGAGGGTGACATCGGCATCCGCAGCCCCGCCGCGACCCGGGAGTATCCCGGCCTTCCCGAGGCCACCGCGAAAGCGTTCAGGGAAGGCTACTTCTTCCCTGGAGACGTCGGCCGCCAGGACGCGAAGGGCAATACCTATTTGATCGGGCGCAGGTCCCTGTTCATCAACTGCGGGGGCTTCAAGGTCAACCCGTACGAGGTCGAGCAGTGGCTCGAGCGGCACCCGACGGTGAGGCAGGCGGCGGTCGTGGGTTTCGACACGCCCTACGGCGACCAGCGCGTCAGGGCCGTGGTCGTGCCGGAGGACCAGGGCAGCCACGAGGAGCTAATCGCATTCTGCCGGGAAGGACTGGCCGACTATAAGGTCCCGGCCGTCATCGAGTTCCGACAGGAGCTGCCGACCAGCGCTGCCGGCAAGGTGCTGCGTCAGGAGCTCTGATTCAGCAGACGATTCTCCGGCAGGAGCTGCTCGTAGAAGCCATATAGCGTGGCATAGACGCCTCCCTGCGCGCACAGCTGCTCGTGTGTGCCCAGCTCGACGATCTGCCCCTCAGCCATCACGGCGATTCGATCCGCCATGCTCAGCGTCGTGAACCGATGCGAGACGAGTATCGTCGTTCTGCCCTTCGCCAGGTCGCGGAAACGCGTGAACAGCTCGAGCTCGCTCCGTGCATCCAGGTTCGACGTGGGCTCGTCGAGCACGAGCAGCGAGGCGTTCCGCGCCAGCGCCCGGGCCGCTGCGATCTTCTGCCACTGCCCACCCGAGAAGGTGACGGTACCAAAACTCCGACCGAGGTGAGTCTCGTAGCCCTCCTCAAACGACTCGATCTTCTCGTGCAGTCCGACGGCTTTTGCGAGCTCCTCGATTCGGTCGCGGTCGTCCAGCAGGCTCTCCAGATTGCCGTACGCGATGTTCTCCGCCACGGTGGTCTCGTAGCGGCCGAAGGTCTGGAGTACCAGCCCCATTCGCCGATGGAGGTGCGCGACCGACACCTCCTTCAGGTCGACGCCGTCGAACAGCACCTGGCCGCTGTCGGGATCGTAGAACCTGGCGAGCAGCTTGACGAGCGTCGATTTGCCCGCGCCGTTCTCGCCCACGATGGCGAGGGTCTCACCGGGCAGAATCTGGAGCGACAGATCCTGCAGGACCGGCTCCGCCGAGCCCGGATAGGCGAACGTGACATCGCGGAGCTCGATCGCCCCGCTTTCGAGCGGCGGCGTGAGCTTCCCCGAACTCGCAATGCGGGGCTCCACCTGCATGAACTTCTCGAGGTTCGCGATGAACAGGACGTGTTCGCCCGATCCGGTGAGTGCGACGATCGCATTGTCGAGGGACATCCGCAGCCGGGCCGTGGCCCCGGCGAACACGGCGAGGTCACCCAGACTCGCTCCTCTCTCGACGACGCGGTAGGCGACGCGTACGAAGATCACGAACACCGCCACGATCACGAGGACGGCCGCCACCGAGCCGCCAACCATGTTGCGTTTGTGCAGGCGATGATCGCGTGCCCGGAACTCGTTCATGAGCTCCCGATACCTTCTGATCAGTAGAGGGCCGATGCCCAGTAGCTTCACCTCGCCTACGGATCCGGCACCTGTCATCGCGCCGACGAAGTAATTGGTCCAACGGCGCTTCGTGGTCCGCATGTGCTGTTCGGCATATCGATCCCGAGCCAGTTTCCACTGAAAGGCCAGGAACGGAATCGCGAACGGCGGGACGATCAGTAGGACCAGCGGCTCGATGTACGCCAACACGCTCGCCAGGGAGACGGTTCGGAAAAGGCTCATGATCCCTCGGAGCAGCTCCGTGACGAAGCGGACGAGCTGCCCGGCGGTGTCCTGGCGAGCCCTCGCGATCAGGTCTCGCTCTCTGGGATCCTCGAAAAAGGCCACGTCGAGGCGAGCCGAGTGTTCGAGTATATCGTTGTTGATCTTTAGGTTGAGCTCGTCGTTGAGACGAGTCTTCAGGAACGCGTCCAGCTTGAAGCCGATCGCCTCGATGATCGAAAGACCGAACGCGAACAGAAGCCACAGGTGGAGAGGACCGAATCCCAGCTCGGGGTCCTCGAGCACCCGGACGGCGGCGTCCACGAGGCCGCGCACGGTGAGGGCGAGGCCGGCGGGCAGCAGCCCCAGGACGAGTACCAACGAG
>JBDGZR010000149.1:0-7311 GCA_039588495.1 Gemmatimonadota bacterium
GGCCCGGGAGCAGCAGGTGCAGGCCGAGGGCTACCAGACCCAGGTCGTGCAGGAGCAGGCCAACCAGAAGCGTGCCGAAGCCGCCGGCATCCGGGACGCCCAGGAGATCATCGCAACGAGCCTGACCGGGACCGCCGGCCAGCGTTACCTCTACTGGCGGTACCTCGAGATGCTCGGGGAGGTCGCAGAGGGTACCAACAACATGGTGATCGCGCCGACTGAGGGGGGCATCCCGCTCTTCTTCACGCCGGGCGGCTAGACGGCGGGCCAGCTCTCCGCTCGAAGAGGCCGCACGCGTCGCGCCTCTTCGAGCATCTCGCCGATCTCGGCCCGCGAGCGGGCGAGCAGAGCGTCCCGGTCCCCGGCATCGAGTCCGCTCAAGTTGATCGGGGAACCGCAGTACATGAGGAGCGGCCGCGGCCTGAGGCGGAGCCCGCCGGGCACGATCTCGGCGCCGCCATCGACGGCGATCGGCACCAACGTGGTCCGGGTCTCGATCGCGAGGGCGAAGCTCCCTTTCTTGAAGGCGCCCAGCGATCCATCCCTGGACCGTGTGCCCTCCGGAAACAGACCCAGCGACAGACCCTCCTCCTGCATCCGCTGGCCGGCCCGGCGCATCGCTTCAGCAGCCTGGGTCCTGTCCGTCCGGTCTATGAAGACGTGACCCGCGTGCCGCATGGCATGCGCGAATATCGGTATCCGGGACAGCTCCTTCTTCGCGATGAAGCGCAGCGAGACGGGCAGCGTCGCGAACATCGCCCAGATGTCGAACATGGACTGGTGGTTGCTGACAAAGATCTGGGCGCCGTCGGCCCTCACGTGCTCCAGGCCGGTCACCTCGACCGACACGCCGGCTGCCCGCAACACGCCCCGGGACCAGTTCCGATGGACCCAGTCGTGGGCTCCTTTCTTCGCTTTCAGCAGACCGGCGACGATGGAGACAATCGAGAAGAAGATCGTCGAGACCAGGACGACGACGCCGAACGCCAGCGTGCGAATCACCCCGTCCTCCCGGGAGCGAAGTGGTCGAAGCCATCCAGACCGGCCGGGACGCTCGCTCCGGAAGCGGATGTCCAGGCCACGCCCTCCCCTGCTTCGACGAGGCCTACCCTCGTCAGCCCGATCTGGAAGCGCCGCTCGAACGCCGCCCTTACGGGTTCGAGGCTTCCTTCCCTGCTGCACAAGAGCAGCTCGTAGTCCTCGCCACCCGCCAACGCCAGACGCAACGCCGCCTCCCGCGTCACGTACTCGGAAAGAGGCGGAGCTAGCGGAAGCGCGTCGAGATTCATCCGAAGTCTCGCCTCGGAGGCGGCAGCGATCTGCCGTGCGTCACCGGCAAGCCCGTCCGACAGGTCGATGAGCGCGGTCAGCTCGGCGTGCTCGGCCAACCAGATAGCCTCGGCGATCCTCGCCGTCGGCCTCTCGAACGCCAACCTGGCGCGGGGATCGGGTTCTAACGAGCGTCCCCAAGCCTGGACGGCAGCAGCGGCTCCGCCGACGGCTCCGGTGAGCCAGATCTCGTCACCCTCGGTCGCTCCCCCGCGGCTTATCGGGTTGCGGCTGGCGCCGACGGCGCAGAGATCGATCGCCACGACGCTCGGAGAGTGGGCAAGGTCGCCTCCCAGCAATCCGGTGTCGTGCCGCCGGAGGCATTCGCCGACTCCCTCGCCGAGTGCCCCGAGCATGCTCTCCTCCGTCTCCGGAGGGACCATCAGCGAGATCAGGACCCCAGCGGGACGCGCAGCCATTGCGGCCAGATCGGACAGCGCCGCTGCCGTGGCTCGATAGCCGACGGCCTCCCACCGCACCCAGGCCCGCTCGAAATGAACGCCCTCGACGAAAGCATCCGAGCTCAGGACCACTGATTCCTCGCTCGGCCAGCTGATGACCGCCGCGTCATCTCCGGGCGGAATCTCGACCGATGGCGACGTGGCGCGCACGGCGGCGATGAAGGCCCGGATTCGATCGAACTCCGGGCCGGGCTTCATCCGCCCAGGCTTCAAGGCCACTCCCCTGCCTCGGATGCGCGCGTCTATCCGGCCGAAGGCGGAGGCGAGCCGCGCGGTGCCGGAAGAACGAAGAGGTACGGGTGGGCGACGGGCGACGATCCCAGGATCAGGGCTCGCGCCTCGGGGATCCGGTCGGGCAGCTCAGAGGCCGAGTGGCCCACCGGCTCGGGCGCGAGCAGGGCCGAGACGCCGGAGAGGTGAAGCGCGGCCGCTGCCGCGTCGGCCGCTGTCAGCCCGACGGCAAGCTGCGCGCCGATGAGACCGGTCAGCACATCGCCGACGCCTCCTGTGGCCAGCGCGGCATCACCGCTCGTGCTCACACGCACCGGTGCCTCACCGTCGGCCACCCAGGAAGGCGCGCCCTTCAGCAGAACCGTGCAGCGGAGAGCCCGTGAGGCCTTACTCGCCGCCATCGGTCCCTCGGCCACGATCTCTTCGATCGACTTGCCGATCAGCCGGCTCAGCTCGCCGGGGTGCGGCGTGACCAACGATCCCGACGGGAGCCGATCGGCCAGCTCATCGGCGGCTCCGGCCCAGGCGTTCAACCCGTCGGCGTCCACCACGGCCGGCTTCTCCCCCCGCGCCGCCTCCTCCAGCGCCGCCTGCACGAGATCGCGCCTCCCGCCCCCCAGGCCCGGGCCGACGGCCAGCGCGTGCGCCCAGGTCACCGCCTCCCGCACGGCCGATTCATCGTCCCATTCCACGAAGATGGTCTCGGACGCAGCCTTTTGGACGATGTCGCGATTGGCCGGGTCGCCCACGACCCGAACGATCCCGGCTCCGCCGCGCACGGCGCCGCGGGCGGCGAGCACCGAGGCACCGGCCATGCCGCGCTGCCCGGCGATGATCGTCAGGTAGCCGGCATGGCCCTTGTGAGCGTTCGCCGGACGGGGAACGAGGAGACGCGACACCCAACCATCGGTGATGGCGCGGAAGCTCATGGGCTTCTTGGTCGGCGGAAAGCCGATCTCCACGGCCACCAGGTCGCCGCAGTAGCCGCGCGCCGGATAGCGCACGAGACCGACGTTCGGCCACCCGAGGCACACCGTGGTTCGCGCCCTGATGCATTCGCCCGCCACGGCCCCGGTCGTGAAGTCCGCCCCGCTCGGTCCGTCCACGGCCAGGATCGGCAGGCCGGAGGCGTTCGCCGAGTGGATGATGCCCGCGATCGGCTCCCGCGGGGCTCCGGTAACGCCGGTTCCCAGCAGGCCGTCCAACACCACCGTCTCGCCGGTCAGCAGCCCGTTTAGCCCCTCCGGCCCCTCCAGCTCCAGCGACCAACCGGCCAACACGTTCGGTTCCGGTGGTTGGGAGGCGCAGCGCACGGCGCGAACCTCGCGCCCCCAGGCGGCCAGAGTGCGACTCGCCACGAGAGCGTCGGCGCCGTTGTGCCCGCTCCCTGCCAGGGCGAGAATCCGGCCGCTCGGGAACTCGCGCTGCACGGCGTGCGCGATCTCACGGCCGGCCGATTCGATGAGGGCCCGTTCCGGGATCTCTCCCGACTCCGTAGCGCTGCGATCCAGCTCCGCCATCTCGTCAGCCGTGGGAAGCCACACGAACTCGGCGCCGATAGGCAGCGATGGAGCGGCGGAGGGTTCAGCTGTCATGAGTATCGGCCGGTTTCGCGGATCGTCCCGACGAAGGGGCGGTTTTGATCGGGAAAGATAACGCGCCCGCCTCGGGAACGGAGGCGGACGATCGCGGCACGCTCTCGAGCCGTCGGCCCCCGCCGCCGGCCCGGCTCCGCAGGAGCTACTTGAAGGACTGCGTCAGAGCGCGGCCGAAGCTGATCTCGCCGTTGTCGATCCGGATGTTGTAGCCGCACTCCGGGTTGGAGCATACCCATGCCTTGTACCGAATGGGTGCTCCGTCCCTGCCGTAATCTGACAGCGGGATCAGAACGCCTTCTCCGCATTTCATGCAGTCGGGAAATTGCGCCGAGTTCTCCACGCGATCACCCCTCCCAGTGGTTGGCGGCCGGCTTGGCACCGCTCTTTCTCGCCGAGCGGCTTACCGACGGCTTACGCTGCTCACCCTCCCCACGGATAGCTGGTTTCGAAGGCCTCCTCGAAGCTGAACAGATCTTCGAAGTCCTCCGGAGTATCCGTAGGCTCTTTGATGAGTACGCCCGACTCCACGAGCAGGAACACGACGTTGCCCATGTCCGATGTGGAGTGGATTCCCCAGTGCTGGAGCACCGTGCGTGCGAGGGGCCCGAAGCGCCCCAACGCAAGGTCCCGAACCGACTCCGCCAGCTCGGCGCCCGTAAGGTGCCGTGGACTCTCGAGCTGCAGAAGACGGTGATGAAGCGCCTCGAGCACGAAAAGATACGCCGCCTCCGCATAGCGCGGGTTCCGCTGGGCCAAGCGGCCCAACACATCGGTCGTCGGAGACGAGTTCATCTTCGCTTCTCGCGCGTCCATCCTGTGCATCGAAGATCGGCGTGTGCAGTGACGCACCATGAATGCAAACTCAAGCACCGCACCGAACAACGGGCTTCCACAACACCGAAGCCGAATCTGACGGGCAGGTCTTGGAAGGTCAAGTGCGGGCCATGCCCGTGCCTCCCGAGTCGTGGGCCGCCGGGTCCGCCGCATCAGGCCGGCAGAAGAAGCGACTCGTCGCCTCCGGCTATCCCTATCCTGCCAGCGGTCGAGTCCCTCAGAACGGACTTCAGGCCGGCCTCGCTTGTACGCGGCACCCCGATCTCGAGCTCGGTGGAGTCGGAGAAGGTCTCCTTCAACCGCACGGCATCCGCAGCGTCCAGCGCACGCATGACGGCGCCCGTGTCGTCATGGTCGAAGCGGAGAAGGAGCCTGACCCCGCGCACCAATCTTAGCCGTTTCGTCGAGGCCAATGCCCGTGCCGCGGCGGTGGCGTAAGCCCGAGCGAGCGGCCCCGTGCCGAGCTTCGTTCCGCCGAAGTAGCGCGTCACCACCACGGCCGCATCGGTGAGCCCGCTGCCGGCGAGGGCATCCAGTACCGGACGGCCGCCCGTACCCGCGGGCTCGCCATCGTCGTCCAGTAGCTCGATCCCGGCAGCCAGGCGGGCGGCGAGCACGTGGTGGGTCGCGTCGTGAAACCGTCGACGGACCTCCGCGCGAAAATCGCGGGCTTCGCTCTCAGACGAGATGGGCCGCACGAAGGCGATGAACCTGGAACCGCGCTCACGGTGCTCGGCGCTCGCGGCATCGGCGGGCACCTCGATCAGTTCGGACGAGGGCGCCTCGGGAGGGGTCAGCTCGCGGAGCCGGCTCCAGCCGGCTCGTACAGCGGGAATGCCTCGCACATCTCAAGCACCTCACTGCGAACCGCCTCGACGACGGAGTCCGACCCACTGGACCGGAGCACGCGGTCTATCATGGCGGCGATCGCGCCCATCTCCGCATCCGCCATCCCGCGGGTGGTGACGGCCGAGGTGCCGATTCGGATACCGGAGGTCACGAAGGGCGAGCGGGTCTCGAACGGCACCGTGTTCTTGTTCACCGTGATCCCCGCACGCTCGAGCATCTCCTCGGCGTCCTTACCCGTCAGCTCGGTGTTGCGAAGGTCGACCAGGAGAAGGTGGGTGTCCGTCCCGCCCGCCACGAGCTGATACTCTCGCTCGCCGAGCGCCTCGCCGAGCGCTTTGGCGTTACGGACGATCTGGGCCGCATAGGCACGAAAACCGTCGCTCTGGGCCTCCCGAAGAGCGACCGCTTTGGCCGCGATCACGTGCATCAAGGGTCCGCCCTGCATCCCCGGAAAGACCGACTTGTCGATCGCCTTCGCGTGCTCCTCGCGGCAGAGGATGAGCCCGCCGCGCGGTCCGCGGAGCGTCTTGTGGGTGGTCGTCGTGACCACGTCGGAGTGAAGGATCGGGGAGGGGTGCACGCCCGCCGCGATCAGACCGGCGATGTGCGCCATGTCCACCATCAGGACGGCACCCACCTCTCGCGCCACCTCCGCGAACTCCTCGAACGGCAGGGTGCGCGGGTACGCGCTCGCACCTGCCACGATCATGTCGGGGTTCTCGCGCCTGGCAGTCTCGCGGACGGCATCCATGTCGACGCAGCCGTCGTCCTGACGCACGCCGTAGTCGACGACCCTGTACAGCTTCCCGCTGAAGTTCACCGGAGAGCCGTGGGTGAGATGTCCGCCGTGCGACAGGTTCATCCCGAGAATCGTGTCCCCGGGACTCAGGAAGGCGAAGTAGGTGGCGATGTTGGCCTGCGACCCGCTGTGCGGCTGCACGTTCGCGTGATCGGCTTCAAACAGCTCCCTGGCGCGCTCGCGGGCGAGATTCTCGACCTGGTCTACGTACTCGCAACCGCCGTAGTAGCGCTTCCCGGGATAACCCTCCGCATACTTGTTGGTGAGCACCGAGCCCATCGCCTCCAGCACGGCGGGCGAGACGAAATTCTCGCTTGCGATGAGCTCGAGGCCGCGACGCTGCCGGTCCGATTCACCGCGGATGGCCTCGTAGATCTCCGGATCGGTCTCGGCCAGCATGCCTTCCGACGTGGGCCACGAAGGTGCCGTGGTCGCCGTTCCGTATCGTGGCTCGCTCATCATCGCTCGCTAGGCAGGGGTGTCGGCTTCGCTTCAGACGTGGGACCGGTGGAGCTTCGCGACCTGTTCGACGCGCCTCATTGCCAATCGATCCGCGGCTTCGGCGCTCGTGATCCCCTCGTCTTCAGCCAGCTCGAAGATGCGCGAGAGGACGCCGTAGATCTCGCCGGCCTTTCGCTTCGAGCGATCCAGTGTCCATCCGACGAGCTCCGAGTACACGTTGATCAGACCGCCCGCGTTGATCACGTAGTCGGGCGCGTAGAGTATGCCGCGCTCGCGAAGGCGGTTGTCGTCCTCTTCAGTCTCCAGTTGGTTGTTCGCCGCGCCGGCGACGATATCCCCCTGAAGTCGGGGAATCGTCCAGCTGTTCAGAACGGCTCCGAGGGCGCAGGGAGCGAAGATGTCCGCCTCCACATCGTAGATCTCATCCGGATCCACAACCACGGCGCCCAGCTCATCGGCCGCTCGATCGACCCGGTTCTGGTCGATGTCGGTCACGAACAGCTTCGCCCCCTCCTCGGCCAGATTGCGGGCCAGATAGTAGCCGACGTGGCCTACGCCCTGGATCGCGACCGTCTTCTTGCCCAGGTCGTCGTCACCGTACTTCCTCAGAGCACACGCCTTCATCCCGCGGTACGTCCCGAACGCGGTGACGGGCGACGGATCGCCGGAGCGTCCCATGATGCCCACGACGTACTCGGTCTCCGTGTGCACGTAGTCCATGTCCGAGACCGAGGTGCCCACGTCCTCC
>JBDGZR010000150.1:0-13416 GCA_039588495.1 Gemmatimonadota bacterium
CGGGTTCCTCGGCCTCCTCCACATGGAGATCGTGCAGGAGCGCCTCGAGCGGGAGTTCGATCTGGATCTCGTGACGACGATTCCGAACGTCGGATATCGCGTCACGACGACGGATGGGGTGTCGGAGAACGTCGAGAATCCGAGCCGGCTACCGGAGCGCGGACGGATCGAGGTGATCGAAGAGCCCTACGTTCGCACCCGGATCCTCTGTCCGGCCGAGTACATCGGAGGCGTGCAGGCGCTGTGTCATGATCGGCGCGGCCAGTACGTGAGCATGCACTATCTGGACTCGCGCCGGGTCGAGCTGACCTACGAGCTGCCGCTGGCGGAGATCGTGCTGGATTTCTACGATCGGTTGAAATCGGTATCCCGCGGCTACGCCTCCCTGGACTACGAGCCGATCGGGGTTCGCGAATCGAACCTCGTGAAGCTGGATATCTTGTTGAACGGGGACTCGGTCGACGCGCTCAGCGTGGTCGTGCACCGTGAGCATGCGTACGACCACGGGCGAAAAGTCACCGCGAAGCTGAAGGAGCTGATCCCGCGTCAGCAGTATCAGGTGGCCGTCCAGGCCGCGATCGGAAAGGACGTGATCGCGCGGGAGACGATCAGGCCCTACCGGAAGCACGTGACGGCGAAGTGCTACGGCGGGGACATAACACGAAAGCGTAAGCTGTTGGAGAAGCAGAAGGCGGGGAAGCGGCGCATGAAGCAGGTCGGATCCGTGGAGATCCCCCAGGAGGCGTTTCTCGCCGTGCGGCAGGTCGGCGATTGACGGCCTTCGGAACCTGCTGGCTCGAGCATCGAATCTGAGGGTCGAATGACGGATCGCTACATCGTCGGTGTGGACCTCGGCGGAACCTCCATCAACGTCGGCGTGCTGCCCTTCGACGGCGGCACGGTCCTCGGCATGCGGTCGTTGCCGACCGAGCCGCAGCGGGGAGCGAAGTTCGTCGTGGACCGAATGATCGAGATGATCCGGGCCGCCATGAAGGATGCCCGTCACGAGCGTGCCATACCGGAGGACGGGTTTCTGGGTTTGGGCATCGGCTCACCGGGTCCCCTCGACCGGGAGACAGGTACGGTGCTCGAGACGCCGAACCTCGGTTGGCGCAACTTCCCTCTGCGCGACCTGATCGCGAACGGCACCGGGCTCGAAGCGGTTCTGGACAACGACGCCAACTGCGCGGCGCTGGGCGAGTACTGGCAGGGAGCCGGAAAAACCGTCCGAAACCTGATCGGCGTGACCCTGGGGACGGGCATCGGTGGAGGGATCGTGCTCGACGGGAAGGTTCTCCACGGCGCCTCCGATCTGGCCGGAGAGTTCGGGCACATGACGATCGACTCGATCGGGCGGAAGTGTAATTGCGGCAACTACGGCTGCCTCGAGGCCTATGCGTCGGGCCCGGCGATCGCAGCCCGGGCGATCGAAGGCCTGGACGCCGAAGGGGACAGCCTCCTGCCGTCGCTGGTGGCCGGGAAGCTGGAGCAGATTACGGCGGAGACCGTCTACGAGGCGAGCGTCGCCGGCGACCCGTACGCGAAGGACGTGATGAAAGAGACGGCCAAGTTTCTCGGGACCGGGCTGGCCAATCTCATCAACCTGTTGAATCCCGAGATGATCGTCATCTCAGGCGGCGTGACGCGAGCCGGCGAGCATCTCCTGGAGCCCCTTCGCCGCGAAGTGAGAAAGAGGGCGTTCCGGGAAGGCTCCGAGAGCTGCGAGATCGTCGGGAGCGAACTGGGTGGGATGGCCGGCGTGGTGGGCGCTGCGGCAACGTTCCGGGTGGAAAAATGCGGTGGCCTCTGATCGTCCGGCGAGGCCGGAGCCTAGAAGTCGTCGCTTCGGCGTGAGGTCGAGGTGAAGCGGCTCGGCGCCCTCGGCACGATGGTCTGGGATACCATCCACGCGCGCGATCCGGTACGTAGCGAGCCCGTCGAGGCGTGGGGTGGGATCTGTTACGGGTTCTCGACGTTCGAGGCGGTGGCGCCGGATGGCTGGGAGCTCCTGCCGATCGTCAAGGTCGGGGCGAACCTGCGGGAGCGGGCGAATGCTTATCTGCACGGCCTCAGCCGGGTCGGTTCCCTGGACGGCGTGCTCACCGTGCCGGAGGCAAACAACGAGGTAGAGATCTTCTACGGCGATCGTGCCCGGCGCTGCGAGACGCTGAAGGGCGGCGTTCCCGGATGGACCTGGGAGGAGCTGGAGCCGCTCGCGCGCACCTGCGATGCTCTTTACGTTAACTTCATCGCCGGTTGGGAGCTGGATTTACCTACCGCACAGCAACTTAGGAAGAACTACCGAGGCCCGCTCTACTGCGACCTACACTCGATATTCCTCGGTGTCGGTCCGGGCGGCGTTCGCGAGCCGCGGCCGCTCGAGGCCTGGCGCGAGTGGCTTCGCTGCTTCGATCTGGTCCAGGTCAACGAGGACGAATTGAAGCTCCTCGCCCACGCCTGCGACGATCCCTGGCAGCTTGCTGCCGAGGTCGTGAACGAGGAGACGAAAGCGCTCTTCGTCACGCTAGGCGAGCGCGGTGCGGCCTGGGTGGCCGAGTCCGGTTTCGACGGCCTGACCTCCGAGGTCGGAGGCCTGGCCCCAGGCTCGGCTCCGGCCCGAAGAGGATCGGCCTCCGTGCCCGGAGTGGTCGCGGAGCCCGATCCCACCGGTTGCGGCGATGTGTGGGGGATGACCTGTTTCGCTTCGCTTCTGGGTGGGGCGTCCCTCCGCGCTGCCGCCGAACGTGCCAACGAGCTGGCGGCACGAAGCGCGGGGCACCGAGGTGCGTCCCGGCTCGGCCCGCTGCTGGCCAGGCCGACGCAGACCCTTGAGCCGCGAGCGCGAACATCATGATGCTACGCACCGGCCGTACGGCCCGAGCGGGGGGGAGATGAGCCGCGTCATTCAGCTGCCCGACACGCTGGATGAGAACACCTTCGAGGAGCTGATCAACGACCTCGAGAGCGCCCGGGAGGGCGAGCGCCTGCTGTTCGACGCCAGGCACGTCAAGTGGGTGTCTCCATACGGGCTTATCGGCTTGCTTGCCGCCGGGCAGGTGGGCAGCGACCGGACCGGGTTGGCTCCGGCGATCGAGGTGCCCGACTCATCGGAGGTGCGCAGCTATCTGGACCGAATGGACTTCTGGCAGAACGCCTCGACGATCTACGATCTGGGGGCCCGCTCGACACGCCCGCACGGTCGTTCCGATGCGCTCCTGGAGATCACGCCGATCCGCTCCCACCAGGACGTTCACCACGTCGTGGAGCGAGTGCGCGAGCAAGCGGCCCTGATCCTGGAGAACCGGCTTCACTACCCGAAGCCGGCCGTCATCCAATTCAGCGTTATGTTGTCAGAGGTGTGCCAGAACATCCTGGAGCACTCGGAAGGGGTGGGTTGGGTCTGTGCCCAGACCTACTACTGGAAGCGACGTCTCGGCCGCGACGTGCTCGTCCTCGCGGTCATGGATGTGGGGTTGGGCTTCCAGGGATCGCTGGGGGCCGAGCACGCCCGTCGCTACGGCGATCGCTGGTCGGCGGCCACGGCGCTGGAGGCCGCCTTCCTGAACGGCGAATCGCGCTTTCGGGACCCGGGGCGTGGCCAGGGCCTGCAGGCGATCCGAAAACAGGTGACCAAGTGGAACGGGGAAGTACGAATCCGCAGCGGAGATGCGATGATCGCCAGGGTTCCGGACTGGGATGACCTGTCGCCGCTCAGGGCGGACCTGCCGTATTTCCCAGGCGCTCAGGTTCTGATCGTCTTGCCGGCGCGCGCCGAGGAGGCGGTAGGGACATGACGACGCTGCGGTCCGGACCGGATCCCCTCGTTTCCGAAGCCAGCCTGTTCAGCTACCTGGTCACGCGCCCGACCGGACGTGCCGTCCGGATGGGCATCGAGAAACAGGTTGCGAGCTGCGAGGGTGAGGTGCTCACGGTCCTCGACTTCAAGGACGTCGCCGTGATCGACTACAGCTGCGCAGACGAAGTCGTGGCTGAGCTCGCGTTCATCTCCCTCGGACGGCACTCCACGGTCGAGACGGATCCCGGCGGGCCCCGGCGTCGCTTCGTGCTGATTCGTGGCCTCGAAGCGCACCACCAGGATCCGATCGATTCGGCCCTGCGCCGGCGGGAGCTGGCCGTGGCCGCGGAGCTGGCCGACGGTCAGTCGGTGCTCCTCGGTGCCGTGGACGAGTCCGAGGCGAATCTCTGGCGCCTGGTCTGTGAGCGCGAGCGCATCGGCCCGGAACCGCTGGCCGGCGAGTTGGGGCTGCCGGAGGGGGAGGCACGCGTCAGGCTCGATGAGCTGCATCGACGGCGCCTCGTTCTGCGTCGGGCCGGCGAGTACATCTCGTTCCGCCGTGTCCTGTTCGAATCGGTCGGACGCCGCGACAGCAGGGAGCCCGCACCCGCCCCACGGGAGCGGTGAACCTCCGAGGCCTTCTCGGCAGGCTCGTTTTCGTATTCGCCGGGATTCTCTTCCTGGCAGCCTCGGTGGTGACGATCGCCTACTTCTACCTCCAGTCCTCGCGGCAGGAGCTGGAGGGGACGATCAGGGTCTCCGGACTGCGGGATCCCGTCACCGTCGTCATGGACAGCTTCGCGATTCCCCACCTCTACGCCGTGAATGAGCGGGATCTCTTCTTCGCGCAGGGCTTCGTCCACGCGTCGGAACGCTTGTGGCAGATGGAGATGTTCCGGCGCGTCGCCCAGGGAAGGCTGGCGGAGTTGTTCGGCGAGCGGGCCCTGGGCGCTGACCGGCTTCTCCGAACGCTGAATCTGTGGGGGGCTGCCGAGGGGAGTCTGGGTGCGCTCGGAGAGGAGGCCCGGGGCATTCTCGAATCGTACGCAGCCGGGGTGAACGCGAGGATCGCGACCTGGAACGGCCCGCTGCCCCCCGAGTTCGTCATTCTCGGCGTCGAGCCGGAGCGATGGGAGCCTCTCTCCTCGGTCGCTATCGGGAAGGTGATGGCGCTCGATCTGTCGGCGTGGAGGACCGAGCTCGCCCGCTTCCACGCGCACGCGATCCTGCCGCCGGAGAAAGCTGCCTACCTGCCGCCGGCCTACCCGAGCTGGGGCGCCACCATCCTGCGCGATTCGGTTCCCATCCCCTTCGAGCGCGGGGAGGGTGGCCTCGCGTGGGCGCCGGAAGATGGGGAGCCCGCGATGGACCCCGTTTCCGCCGTGACATCCCGGCTGGAATGGCAGCGCACATACCGGATGCTCGCTCGGCTGGGCTTCCACGCATCCAACGCCTGGGCGGTCGGCCGTGATCGCACCGCTCATGGTGGATCCCTGCTGGCGAGCGACATGCACCTGGGTCTCGATGCGCCGGCTAAATGGTACATCCAGGCCCTCCATGCCGAGGAGACGGACTATCAAGTGGCCGGCGTATCGTTGCCGGGAGCACCGGGCGTCGTGGTGGGCTACAACCGAGGTGTGGCCTGGGCTTTCACCAACGGCATGACGGACGACATGGATTTTTCCATCGAGGCCCTCAACCCGGATAGCACGGCTTATCGTGACGGAGATGGTTGGCGCGAGTTCATGGTCTCGCCGGATACGATCTGGGTTCGGGATCGGGAAGCACCGGTCGTACATCCCGTTCGGCGCACCGTGCGCGGGCCGGTGATCACCGACGTCCTGCCCCCGCTCGGAGCGACGCTGTCGGTGCTGTGGGTCGGCGCTCGAGCCTCAACCGAGATCGAGGGCCTCCTGCGGATGAATCGGGCGCTGGACGCGGACGAGTTCGACGCGGCCATCCAGGCGTTCGACTCGCCCCAGCAGAACGTGGTCTATGCGGCCTCCGACGGCACGATCGGCTACCGGCTCAGCGGGACCGTGCCGCTGCATCTGGACGGGAACGGCTCCCTCCCGGTCGAGGCCGAACGGATCGGAGACTGGTGGAGCTCGTTTTGGCCGCCCTCGGGCCTGCCCGCCGGCCGAGAGCCCGACGAGGGCTTCATCGCGAGCGCCAACAACCTGCAGGCGCCCAACCTGTTCGGGCTCCTGGGCTCCGATTACGCCGCCCCCTTCCGGGCGGGACGGATCAGCGAGCGCCTGGCAGCGGGGTCGCGCTGGACCTGGGAGGAGATGGCGGCGCTGCAGCACGACACGCACAGTGGGCTTGCGGACCGGGTATGGCCGCGTGCGACTGCAGCGGCACGACGTGCCGGCGAGGACTCGGCGGCGGTGCTCCTCGAGGCCTGGGATCGGGATGTCGGCCTGGACTCGCACGCCGCCTCGCTCTTCTATGCCTGGTTTTATCGGCTGCGCGAGCTCGTGGCGGGCGATGAGTTCCAAGGAGAGCCGTGGAAGGAGTTTCCCACCATGGCGTTCCTTCGAGTCCTGGAGGAGGGCGATGGCCCCTGGGTCGATGACGTCCGTACCGACACGCTGGAGACCCTGGCCGGATTGGAGGAGAGGGCGATTCGAGATGCCGTCGAGGCGACGGGGATGAAGCCGTGGGGAGAGCTTCACCTCGAGCAGTCCGTGCACACGCTCGGCCGATCAGCGCTGATCGAGCGCATCTTCCGCCTCAACGTCGGGCCTTACCCCTCACCGGGCGGACCGAACACCATCCGGCCGGATGACTACGGAAGATGGAGCCCGTTGGACTCGACATCCTGGACGCCGCCGTACGTCGGGGACTATGGGCCATCGGAGCGCTTCGTCGCGGTGATGAGCGGGGAGGGAAGCACCGGATACCTCTTGCTTCCGACCGGGCAGAGCGGGAATCCGTTCAGCGTTCACTACCGTGACATGTCGCTGCGCTGGAGCGAGCCGCGGTTGATTCCGGTGCCGTTATCGAAAAGGGACGCCGAGGATCGCGCCATTCGACGATTCCAGCTCCGGCCGACCTCGCGCTGAATCCGGCCGGAGCATCCGCGCTGGCAAGCTGCCGGAACCCGTTCCACGGCGGGCGGTATGACCGCTTCAGGCAGGCGGCCCCTTATCTTTGACCGGTCCTTCGAGCCCGGCTACCTTGGAGCCATCGTCCCCCCAAAACGCGTTGACCGCATGAGCGATTCCACGACCACGATGACCGCGCGCGAAAAGATCGAGGACGTGCTAGCCTCGGTTCGCCCGGCCATCCGCTCGGATGGCGGCGACGTGGAGTTCGTCGACTATGACGAGGAAGAGGGTCTGGTGAAGGTTCGCATGGTCGGCGCGTGCTACGCCTGCCCGATGTCGATGCTCACGCTGAAGGCGGGCATCGAGCAGCGCCTCAGAATGCAGGTGCCCTCCTCCACCGGCAACACGATCTCGCTGGGATCCAAGCATGGATGAGACACGCATAGACAAGCCGGGCGGTGGCCGCCCGGGGCGGCGGCTTCCGATCGTCGGGCCCGGCGCGCCGCAGGGCGAGGGGACGCCGGACGCGGAAGCGTCTGCCGAGCGACCGCAGGGGATGCGTCCCGAGGAGGCTGATCGTGCCGCCGCCTCGCGACACCCACGGGACGCGGAGCCGCTAGACGGCGTAAAGCACGTCGTGGCGGTGAGCTCCGGCAAGGGCGGAGTCGGGAAATCGACGGTCTCCACCAACCTCGCGGCCGCCTGGGCGGCGATGGGTCACCGGGTCGGGCTGCTGGATGCCGACATATACGGCCCAGACATCCCCACGATGTTCGGAGCCTCTGCGAGACCCCGCATGGTGGAGGATCGCGTCCTTCCTCTCGATGCCCACGGCGTGAAGCTCATGAGCCTCGGGTTCTTGGTCGACGAGGACACGCCCGCGATCTGGAGGGGTCCGATCATCATGGGGATCGTGCGGCAGTTCCTGCAGCAGGTGGCATGGGGGACTCTGGATTATCTGCTCGTGGACCTCCCGCCTGGCACCGGAGATGCCCAGCTGTCACTCTGCCAGCTGGTGCGCGTCTCCGGAGCCGTCATGGTCACGACCCCGCAGGATGTCGCCGTCGGGGGCGTGCTCAAGGGGATCAGGATGTTCGAGACCCTGGACGTGCCTGTCATCGGCATCGTGGAGAACATGCGGGGCTTCGTCTGCCCCACGTGTGACTCCGCACACGACATCTTCGGGTCCGGCGGCGGAGAAAAGCTGGCGGCCACGCTGGAGATACCGTTCCTGGGAGCCATACCCCTCGGAGTGGCGGTCCGCGAAGAGGGTGATCGAGGGTTCCCAACCGTGATCGGGAGGCCGGAATCTCCCGAAGGAAGCGCCTTCAGGAGTGTGGCGGAAGCCGCCGCCGGCCGGCTCGCCGAGTTGGAGCCGGAGCACGCCTGACCTCACCCGAGGCACGGTAGATCCCACTCGAGGGCCGGTCGGGTCCGCCGTTCTTCGTCTCGCCGGCCCGGCCGTCGCCGCCGGCCTGCTGGAAGCCTCCTTCAACCTCGCCGACACCTTCTGGGTAGGTCAGGGCCTCGGGTCGGCGTCCCTAGCCGGGGTTGCGACCGGCGGCTTCGTTGTGTGGATCGTCCTCGCTGCGGCGTCGTTGCCGGCGGTCGGACTGACGGCGGTCGCCAGCCGGCGTCACGGCGAGGGTCGGCGATCGGCGGCGGCCGATGCGGGCTATCAGGCCCTCTGGTTGGGTTTGGCCCTCGCCCTGCTCATCGCGGGTATCGGCCTGGCGGGTCTCCAGGGGGTGTTCTCTCTGATGGGCACACCGCCGGACGTGACAGCGGAAGGCAAAGGTTACCTGTCCGTCTACCTGACCGGAGTGCCGATCGTATTCAGCTACTTCGTCCTCGAGGCCGCGTTCCGCGCGTCCGGCGACACGCGCACGCCGCTTCTCATCCTCCTTCTCTCCGTCGGGCTCAACTTCGTCCTCGATCCCCTGCTGATCTTCGGGCCCGGGCCGGTGCCGGAGATGGGCGTCGAGGGTGTCGCCGCCGCGACGCTCGTGACTCGCGCCATCGGCTGTGCCGTAGGCTACCCGCTCCTGGTGCGGCGCGGCCTGCTCTCACGAGCGCCGCTGAGCGCCTCGCAGATGGCCACGATCTTCCGAATCGGCGCTCCGCTAGCAGCGGGTGGCGTCGTCTTCTCCTTCATCTACGTGATCCTGACACGGATCACCGCTCCCTTCGGCACCGACGCTCTCGCCGCCCTCGGGGTCGGACACCGGATCGAGGCGGTCAGCTACACAGTGTCGTTGGGGTTCGGGGCCGCAGCCGCCACCGCGATCGGTCAGAACCTCGGGGCCGGGAAGCCGGATCGCGCCGAGGCCTCCGGGCGCGTGGCGACCCGGTACGCTCTCTACTTCACTCTGCTCGCCGGCGCCGTTCTCCTGCTTGCGCCTCAAGAGCTGATCCGGCTGTTCACGCAGGATCCGGGGGTGATCAGCCTCGGTGCCCGTTACCTGTCGATCGTGGCGATCGCCCAGCCCTTCATGGCACTGGAGCTCGTCCTGCAGAGCGGCATGGGGGGAGCGGGATACACCACTCGGCCCACCGTCGCCTCGATCACACTGACAGGCCTTCGCATCCCGCTGGCCTACTGGCTCGCCGCGGCCGTCGGCGTCACCGGCATCTGGTGGACGATCAGCTTGACGGGGGTCGCTCGCGGTTTGGCGATGAGCCTGTTTTGGCGCGCCGGTCGCTGGCGCGGTGCGCGTGCCTGATCCTGGGTGCGGGCCGAGATGATGAGGTGGAGGTGAGGCCGGCGCCCGGGGCCGCCGTGTGATCGCCGCCGGCCACGGGGCACCGGGTCGGTGTTGAAAAACCGGCTAGGGGACGACTTCGACGTCGATCGCCCCGAACGCGGTCTTGAGCTCCAGCTCGAGCCTGTACTCCGCGCTTTCCCAGTTCGGTGAGCGGTACCCGCCGTCGATCTTCTCCAGATCCGGAGCGCTGAACGAGGTGAGCACGCTGCTCTTCTGGATCCAGACGCCAATCTCGGCGGGGATCTTCAGCTCCAGAGAGCCGAGGCCCATCTTCACGCTTCCCGTCGCGCTGCCATCCCACTCGCCCGTGAAGTCCAGCACGACGTCTCCCACCCCGCCCTTGAGGTCGAAGCTGTCGAACCGCGCGTTTCCGAGATGTTCGGTCGTGACCTCGGCCGCCCCCGCCTTGAGGACCAGCTCGGCCATGCGAACGGGATTCGGGTCGTCGAACGAGAGCTCCGTCTCGCTCGCGGCGGTGGTGAGCTCGAGGCGGGAGACGGCCACGCCGCCCAGGGCGATCTCGGTCGCGGCGGCACCGGCCGTCAACTTGAGGTCGACGGGCAGCCGGCGGCCCAGCTTGAGCTCGAGCGTGCCGGCCGACTCGTCGAGGTCCCCCAGTTCATGAAGGTCCACGGAGAGCTCCGGGTCGAAGTCGCCCGATGCAAGCGCGTCGATCCAATCCCCATCATCATCCAGCGTCGTCAGCCCCACGCGAAGTTGCCCACGTCCCTCATCGAGGCTCCACCGCCTGATAGGCTTGAACTGTTCCGCGTCGTACCGCATCCGGACGTCGTAGAGCAGGTCGCCTTCCGCCGGCTCCACCGAGAGGTGGCCGACCCCGTATACCACCTCGAGGGCGAACGACTCCGAAACCGAGTGGGCCTGCCGGGACGACCGGAACTCCGTCCAATCCTGGCCCGGCAGGCTCTCCGCCCGGAATCCGATGAGGGCGAGAAGCGCGAGGCCACCGACCGCCGCGCGCACGCGGCCACTGCGGGCCGGACCCGGTGTTTGCGAGAGGTTCATGCCACGTCCTCCCTTTCCGAGGAGGCGAACGGCACGCTCGAAGCGTAGCCTCGAACGTGCTCCGTTCTGGAGCCTCCACGCGAGAGGATGACCGCACCGAAACCCAACGTGACGGCCGCCCAGGTTACGAGACCGGCGGCGAACAGGGTCAGGCCTCTGAGGAAGGAGAGCGGTCCGCCGAACACCCACAGGACGGATCCCAACGCGAACGGAGTCAGGAGAAGAACCAGTCCGCTGAGCACGTAGTAGTAGGAGTTCGAGCGCCGGAGCCTCTCGAGCAGTTGGCTCCTGAAACGGCGCGCGGCGAAGATCTCTCCCACGCCATGAGCGACGGCCAGATAACCGCCGAGAAGCGCCAGCGCGACGGCGGCCGCATAGAACGGGATGAGCAGCCAGGTGATCACGGCGACCACGAGGATCAGCGACACCGGGAAGAAGAGCACTTCGCCGGCGAGACCGACCGCGAAGGACCGGGCCAGGTTGTTACGTGCCGTGTCCGCGACCGTCTCCAGCCGCGACCGCTGGAAGTAGACCAGACCCACTCCGGCGAGCCCCAGGCCGATCAGCCAGCCGAGCGTGATACCGAGGCCATCCATCGCCCGCTCGAAGTTGCGATAGATGGAGCCGAAGAACCCTCCGCGGTCGTGATCCATGACATGAACGCGCGTCACCGGCCGGACCCGGACCTCGGGCGCGGGCGCCAACGCGGGAGCCGATCGTGGAGAGAGCGGGACGATCGACAGCAACTCTCCGGCGATCCGAGGGTCGCCATGCTGCTCGACGTCGCCACCCACCTGGAGGATGTCGCCCTCGATCGATGCGTTGGGCATCAGGTGCAGCGTGCCGTCGAGCACGAGCACGTCTCCCGCGACCGTTCCGTCGAGGCTCAGCTCACCGTCCAGCAACGCGAGGTTCCCTTCGACTGTGCGATCGGTGGAGATGGAGTACGAGTCGTGCACGACGAGCGCCAGCGCCTCGTGCGCGTCGGCGGCGTCCTCCCCGAGCCGGTTCAGCGCGGCGCGAAGCCTGTCCAGCTGCTCACCCAGCTCTCCGAACGAGAGTCGGCCCGGCGCGATCGACACGCCTCCGTTGGGCCCGTCGACCGAGACCTCGGCCAGGGCAGCCGGCGGATCCGCCATCTCCACGACTGGAGCGAGGTCCACTACGGAGCGCAGCGCTCCCTCCAGAGTCTCGGCGGCTGCCTCGTCGGCGTCCGCCGGCGCGGACCAGTCGCGGAGGGCACCGGCGAGATCCTCGGCGGAGAAGACGGCCGGGCTGCGAAGCAGTTCCCGCCAGGCGCTCTCGAGTGCGCCACCGGGCTCGTACGTGCCCCGCTCGACGCCATCGATGTAGAGCTTCCCCTTCTCGAACCGGAAGCTGCGGGTCGCCCCATCGGCGAGGCCCAACGTCAGGGCCGCCTTGTGACCCGACATCGAAACGGACGCGACCATCGCCTCCTGAGCGTCGGTCTCCGGAGCCTCCTGAGTACCCAGGTGGCCCACCGGCGAAAACAGAACGCAGGCGGCGCTCGCGACGGCGACGACCGCCACCGTGTAGACTCCGCTCCTGACTTTCTCGTAGCTGTTGATCATCCTATTCCCTTTGACGTCTTCCAGTGGTTTCGGTCTCAGTTCTGTCTCGGTTCTCGTTCCTCGCTGTCGATTTCGATTCTCCGGGCCCCGGCTCGCCTATGCCGCGTTGCGCAGCCGAAGAGGAGCGGGCTGCATGAGCCGCATCATCGCTCCGGCGGCGCTGATCGTGACCAGGCTCAGTGCCGACAACAGGAGGATCGCTCCTTCCATGCCGATCCGTTCCGCGGCCTCGATCACCGACGGAGCGAGAAGTCTCGGATCTGCTGGACCACCAGCCCGGAGAGGCTCAGCAGGCTCAGTTCGGGCTGGCTGGTGAGCCACAGAGCCATGAGGCTCGTCGTCGTCGCCAGCGCGAGACTCGCAGCCGCGAGCGGCACCCAGCGCTCACGCGTGACCGTCCATGCCCTGGCGTACCAGGGTGCGCGCAGCGAGACGCGAGCCATGACCTGCTCGGCAAACCTCGGGCTGGGCACCGGATGGGCGAGGCCGGATAGCGCTTCATCGAGGGCGCGGAGAGACTCGACTTCCCGGTGGCACTCGGCGCATTCGCCGAGATGTGCTCGAGCCGATCGCGGCCGGGCCGGCAGGCCGAGCGCGAACGTCTCCACCTCGTCGGGTGTCAGGTGTCTCCTGGGGTTTACGGCTCTGTCTCTCATGATTCCCTTTGTTGCTGCACTTTCGCTCGTTTTTCCTTACGAAGGCCCACGCGTGGAAGTTTCACCCACCAGGACCCGCTTCGGACGCTTCATTCCAGGAGATGTTGGAGCTGCCCCTGGAGCTCTTTTCGAGCTCGGTGGATGTACGTCTTCACCGTCCCCAGAGGGACGTCCATTATCTCAGCGATCTCCTCGTACGAACGGCCCTCCACATGCCTCAGGATGATGGCCGATCGATACTCGTGTCTCAGCTCTCCGATCGCGACTTCGATCTCCGAGCCGATCTCGCGAGACTGGAGCGCCTCATCCGGCCGCTCCTCCGTCGACTCCACCGTGATCGCCGTGGCGGCCTGCAGCTCGGCGGTCACCGCGGAGGGCGAGCCGTGCATCGAGACGGTATCCAGCTGCTTCTTACGCAGATGGTCGATGGTGAGGTTGTACGCCACTTTGAAGAGCCAGGAGGAGAACTTGTAGGATGGGTCGTAGCGCCCGAGGTTGTTGAAGGCCCGGACGAACGCCTCCTGCGCC
>JBDGZR010000151.1:0-7236 GCA_039588495.1 Gemmatimonadota bacterium
AACGCCCCCAATCTTGGCCGCCTAGCGACCGAGCTGAGCGAATCCTCCGAGCGGAGACGAAGCGCAACCTCTTAGCGGAACGGTTGCGACTTCCTCACGAAAGGAGGTGGCAGTTATGCAGCTCTGGGCTCTAATCGCGTTATTGGCCGGTAAGCTAGACTGGTAACGGTTTGGATTGGGGGCTTCATTTTTGGTATGATGCCTTTGCCCAGCAGAGTTAGAGTAACGATCCTACTCACCATAGCGATGTCTGGTGGCTTCGCTGCCGCCCTCGCTGTCTGGTTTCCACCCCCAATTAGCACTCCTTGGCTTGTCGCGTTTGGCACGCTGGTAGGTCTGGCCATCTTCGCTTCGATGCTCGATCTCCGCATCACGGATGGTGGAACGACGACCTCGATGGATTTCCTCCCCCAGCTCGGCTCGCTTCTCCTGCTGGGCCCGGTCGCAGCAATCGGCCTGACTACCATCACCATGCTGTTTAAGCAGTTCGTTCTGCAGCGAAAGCCCGTCTACAAAGCGGCGTTTAATACTGCGCAGACTGTGCTGGCGCTTGGAGCGGCGGGGTTGGTATACAAGTGGTTTGGAGGAGAGTTCAGCCTCGAGTTGCTGCCCTTCAATAGATCCTTCCCGGCGTTCATGTTGGCCGCTGCTGTGTTCTTCGGAGTTAACTCGGCGGCTGTTTCCTACGTGGTTTCAGTCACCCGAGAAGAACCTTTTCTTAGGACTTGGAGCGATCTAACCGGCGGTATAATAGTCTTTGATCTGGCAATCAGCCCACTCGCGTACCTCGTCCATGTGTTGTACGCACTCTGGGGTCCAGTGGCGCTACTTCTGAGCGTGATCCCTTTGATCGGTCTTCGCTATAGCTACGGAGTCAATCTGCAGCTTAAGCAGCTCAACCGAGACTTGCTCAGAGTGCTCGTGAAGACCATTGAGGCCCGGGATCCGTATACCTCCGGCCATTCAATTCGAGTGGCCGAACGATCTCGTCTGATGGCGGAAGCGATGAGACTACCCCCGGGACAAACACAACTTATCGAAACGGGCGCTCTGCTCCACGATATTGGCAAGATCGACATGGCTTACGGAGAGATCCTAAGGCAAGCAGGCCCTCTCACTCCCGAGCAGCGTGAGCTCATTCGAGCACATCCAGACAAGGGGGTTGGAATCGTCGGTTCAGTTCGGAGCATCTCGAAAGAGGTGCTGGACTGCATCCGGCACCATCATGAGTGGTACGACGGAAGCGGTTACCCGACCGGAATATCCGGCGAGGAGATCCCGATCGGCGCTCGGATAATCATGATTGCCGACTCGGTTGATGCAATGGCTACTGATCGTCCTTACCGTTCTGCGCTCACCGTTGAGAAGATCCGAAAAGAGCTAATCGACAATCAGGGGACCCAATTCGACCCCAAGGTAGTTGCTGCCGCTCTTGGATGCGGAATCCTCGATGAACTAGAGGTGCGAACACCAACTAGGGTCGTTGAAGACAGCCTCCAGGAAATCCTCAGCGTCTCCTAATGTAGCTTCTCGGGTGTCATGGCTTGAGCCAAAGACAACCACCGTGATGAGAAGCGGACGAACCAACCAAGCCGAGCGTCCTTTAGTCGCTTGATAATAGTCTCAGCGGCACCCGTGTCTGGAGATTGGCTGCCATTTGATAGGAGGCTACCGAGCCATAGCAGCTTCAGATGACTGCCGACGTTGAGGTCGCGCTGAGCCTTGGCCGCCTCGAAGAGATGTTGTCCCGCCTCTTCAGGTTTCGACAAAGCGGTCATATAGGCCCGCAGCCAAGCGATCTTGAAACGCTCCTGACCGCCTCTGAGCTCACCGTCTTCTAGATCACTCAGCGAATCCCAGTACTTCCCCGCGGCTGCTGTGTCGCCGAGCTGAAGAGTCGCCAACCCCAAAGAAGCGAGCATTTGTGGTCTGAGATCTGGCCGCGTTTCGAGCAGAGCCTCCTCATAGACCGGGATTGCCTTTCGGGGAAACCCCTGGAAGAAGAAGGCGTCGCCGAGATTCGTTAAGGGTGTCGCTGTGACATATGTGCCGGGCGGTAAGTTGCTGTACGTAGCCATACTGGCGCGACAACACTCTTCAGCTTCGGCCCATTGAGCCTGCTCCAGAGCGCAGTAGGCAAGGTTATTCCACGCTATCCCGGTCTCAAGCACCTGGTTCTTTTCCTTCGCGAGCGCCAGAGCTTGTTGGAAGAGTACGATCGCTTCGTCCCACAGAGCCCTGTGCGATTTCACCACTCCTCGCATCAAGAGAACGCGGACCGACAACTCATCTGGAACTTCCGAACAATGCCGCCACGCTTTGTCTACCAGCTCATCTGCCTCTGTCGCCGATTCAAAGAAAGCTGCGTAGGCAGCTAGGCTATAGTAGCTACGCGCCTCAGCCACGTCGGTGAGTATTCCCTGTTCGACGCCTACCGCGTGCGTTCTTCGAATCTCGGAGCTGATTTGTCGAGCGAGTTGCCCGTCCAGTTGCCGCATGGCACCCGTAAGCTGGAGAGACAGAGAACACAGCCTGGCCTCTACTTGGTCGCTGGGTGACTCAAGGCTGCCGAGATCGGCCGTCTCTAAAGCGTGCTTTGAGCCTTGCCAATCGGAGATCTCGAGTCGAATGCGACCTTGCATTAGATGTGCTTGAACTCGGTCACTCGCTGACACGCCTCCATCAAGGCTGAGGATCTGACTCACCCGCGCCTCTGCTTCATCGAGTTGTCCAAGAGCAAAGGCTGACCGGCCCATCATGTCGAGCGACTCATACTGCTCTTCGTTGGTGACGGCTTGCGAGAGTGAGAGGGAAGCCATCGACTTCGCCTCCTCGTGGCCGAACGAGGCGATGGACGCTTTGGCGGCGCGAATCCCGTACTCGAACGCTCGTGCACGATCACCGCCGAGATGGAAATGGCGGGCGATCGTCGGAAGGGTCACCTGAACGTCCCGCGCGAGAGCCTCTGCCACGAAGAGGTGGAGGGAGGCCCTGCGGACTCCTCCGAGGTTCTGGTACACGAACTCCCGTGTGATGTCGTGCGCGAACTCGAGCTGTTCTTCAACGTCACGGAGTACTCCACGAGCATAGAGCTCTTCCGAAACATCCGACGCGGCCGGAAGCGTCAGCCCTGCAGCGTCCGCCGCGTGGGCGGGGGTCGCGTTTCTTCCCAGTACGGCAACCGCCTCGAGGAGTCTGATCGAGCTCGGAGCAAGGCCCTGCAACCGTGTCTTCAAGACGCTTCGCACCCGGTCCGACTGCAGAGCCTCGCCAGCCAGATCCTCGGCCTCTGGAGTCGTCAGAGAACCCGCGTCGCGTAGCAGCTCGAGAGCGAGGAAGGCATTCCCGCCGGACAGCCTGTGGATTCTCTCCGGAAGATCGGTGGTCGCCGCAATCTCCAGCCGCTCGATCAGCGACCGTACGGCTTCGAGTGACAGCGGGCCGAGGGAGAGGGTCGTCGCCTGTTGATCGGTCGATCGGTCGCGGAGGAGCTTCCGGCATGCCTCGGTCTGGTCGCTCGGGTCCCGGACGGTGACGAGCAGAAGGAATCGACAGTCCGCCAGCCTGCGAATCAGGTAGCTCAGCAGGGAGGCGGACGAGCCGTCTATCCACTGGACGTCGTCGAAGATCCAGACCGTCGTGGCATCCTCGCATAGCGTGGAGGTCAGACCGGCGATCTCCTCGTATAGCCGACGGCGCTGGCCCGCGAGATCGGTCTCGAGATCCACGCTCTTGTCCACGTTCGTGTCCAGGCTCGGCTCACATCTGAGCAGCTGGCGAATGTGGGGGTAGAGCGAACCGTCTGCTCCCTCCTTCGAGCAGATGAGATCGGAGAACTCGCGCAGCGCGTCGAGAACCGGCCCGTAGGCGACATTCTCCTCGGCTGCGTAACAGCGGCCCTTCAACACTCGCATGCCTTCCACCGCCGCGCAGCGAGCGAGCTCAGCGCTCAATCGCGTCTTGCCGATACCGGCCTCGCCGCGAACGACGGTGAGCACTCCTTCGCTTTGGCACGCCGAGTCCATCAACTCTCGGAGGCGTGCGAACTCCCGCTCGCGTCCTACAATCGGCGGCTCGGCTCGGCTGATCCCGGCCGGCGCCGGCGGAGCCGAGCTTCGAATGCGCTGAACCAGCTCCTGAGTCTCGAGGGAGATTCCTCCCGGCAAGTCACTGGACAGCTGATCTTCGATCTCGCCGAAGTGACGCAGAGCCGAGGCTTGATCGCCATGAAGCCACAGCGCCCTCATGAGACTCCGGTGAGCCCTCTCGCTCATCGGGTTGATCCCCACCAGTTTGACCGCGGCTACGCACATCTGACCCCAATCACCCTGGCCGTCGCAGAGCTCGACGTATCTGTGGAGGGCCGCCTGTGCCAAGATCCGGTAGCGCCGCCTCTCGTCATCGACCCAATTCTGGAAGGCCTCCGTGCCCACCCGGTCGTAGGCGGCTGCGAAGTCACCCCGGTAGAGGTCGACCGCCCTTCTGAGGTCGTCGCGCTTGACGGCTTCCTCGAACTGTCGTCCTTCGAACTCGATGTCGCTCGCGAGCCGCAATCCGTCCCCGAACCGCTGGGTCGAGAACTCACCCAGTCTGCGTTTGAGATCGTACAGCGCCTGGCTCAGCGAATGCCTGGCAGAGGAGAGCGGTGAATCCCAGAGAAGGTGCACGAGCTCATCGCGCCCGTGCATGCGATCCCGATTGGCAGCCAGAAAGGAGAGGAGAGCCACGTGCTTGCGGGAGCGGAAGTGGATTGCTCTACCGTCGGTGCCCTCGACGGAGATTCCCCCAAAGCAACGGATGCGAATCATCTGAACGGCTCCATCCCGGGTCACGTGCTGCTCGATAGGCGACAAGGCTACGAGAACGCTCGATGCCTGCCGGACCCAAGATAAACCACGCCGTCATCCGCCTATCAACCGGCTTGACAAAGGCAGTTTGATAGGACGGCCGGCACGCCGGTTCTGACCAGCTGCCAAATCGGCCCTCCCGTCAGCCTGCCAGCTTCCCCCACATCGAGGCCAGAGCCGAGATCCCCTTGTGGTAGACGCCCAGATCCAGCCACTCGTCGGGTCCGTGCGGGTTCGCGCCGGGGAGACCGAAACCGACGAGAATGACAGGTGCCTGGAGGATCGACTCGAAGAGCGGAACGATCGGGATCGACCCGCCTTCGCGGATCAGCAGGGGCTTTCTTCCGAAGGTCTCCTCGAGCGCGGCTGACGCGGCTTCGAAAACCTCTCCGTGAGGATCGGCGCGCCAAGGTGTCGCCCCGTGGTGATACTCCACCTGGACCTCCACTCCCTCGGGGGCGAGTGCAAGCACGTGCTTCGTGAACGCGGCGCGAATCTCCTCGGGATCCTGGTCCGGCACCAGCCGCATGGAGACTTTGGCCTTCGCTTCCCCCGGAAGAACGGTTTTGGCGCCCTCGCCGGTAAACCCGCTGATCATGCCGTTGACGTCGAGTGTCGGCCGATACCACAGCCGTTCCAGCGTACCGTAGCCGGCTTCGCCCGCCATCGTCTCCACCCCCAGATCGCGGCGGAAATCGGACTCATCGAACGGAATCGCCCGCAGTGAAGCACGCTCCTCTCCCGTCATCTCGTTCACGCGGTCGTAGAAGCCCGGGACGGCCACGCGACCGTACTGGTCCTCCAACCCGGCGATAATCGAGGCGAGGGCGTTCGCCGGATTCCGAACCGCACCGCCGTAACTGCCGGAGTGGAGATCGCGGTTCGGGCCTCTCACGCTGATCTCCATGTACGCGAGGCCGCGAAGGCCTGCGGTGATAGCCGGCAAGTCTGGCTCGAGCATCGTCGTGTCGCTGATCATCACGGCGTCGCAGGAGAGGCGCTTTCGGTGGTCCTGGAGGAATCGCTCGAGGTGTTCGCTGCCGATCTCCTCCTCGCCTTCTATCACGAGCTTGACGTTCACGGGGAGCCCGGCGCTGGAGCGCAGTTTCGCCTCCAGCGCCTTTATGTGCATGTGGACCTGTCCCTTGTCGTCCTCGGAGCCACGGGCGTAGACGCGTCCGTTGCGCACGTCGGGCTCGAACGCCGGTGTCGTCCATAGCTCCTCGGGGTCCGCGGGCTGTACGTCGTAGTGCCCGTAGATGAGCACGGTGGGATGCTCCACGTGCGTCTCGTGCTCGGCGTAGACGACCGGGTGGCCGTCGGTCTGTATCACCTCGACCGTCTCCAGGCCGGCGTTCGAAAGATGGCCGGAGAGCCACTCCGCGCATCGGCGCACGTCGCCGGCGAAGCGGCTCTCCGTGCTTACGCTCGGGATGCGGAGCAGCTCCATCAGCTCCTCCTCGAAACGATCACGGTTTTCGCTCAGGTAGACATCGATCTCGGTCACTCGGGTGTCTCCGTTCGTTGTCGGGTGCCGGCGTTCGAGACAGGTGGACCTGTCGTCGGCAAAAGGTATCGACGATCAGGCAAGATCGGAACGGAGTTCTCGCATGAGGACACCGTTGCGGCGCGACTCGGAATGCGTCGAGTATGTACGCGGCACGGAGGTGGGCTCCCGGTACCTGGAGGACTCGATGATCGATTGGAATGAGAGCGTAGTACTCGGATCAACGGCGATCGCTCGATCGATGCTGGCGCTACTGGTCACCGCGGCGCTGACGACTGCACTGCCGGGGATGGCGACGGCACAGTACCAGCCGGCCGCGGACGAGCCGGCCGAGGCTTCGAACGCACTCTCCATATCGACGATTCTGGACTGGGAGAACGTGGGAGATGCGCAGATCTCTCCGGACGGGTCGCAGATCGTCTACACGCGAAGCTGGGTCGACCAACTCGAGGACGACTGGGGTTCGGCCCTCTGGATCATGAACGCAGATGGCTCCCGGCAGCGATTCCTCACGAAAGGCTCCAGCCCACGCTGGTCGCCTGACGGGACGCGGATCGCCTACCTGGCGGAGGAGGAGGAGAGCGGCGCCCAGATCTTCGTGCGCTGGATGGATGCCGAAGGCGCCGTTTCCCAGGTGACGCGCACGCAGGAGTCGCCCTCGAGCCTGCGCTGGTCACCCGACGGGACGAGGATCGCCTTCACGATGTTCGTGCCGGACGAGAGCAAGTGGCAGATCGACATGCCGGCGGCACCGGAAGGCGCGACATGGACCTCGCCACCGAGGGAGGTCGACCGCGTGCATTTTCGCAGGGACCGGCGAGGCTTCCTGGATACGGGCGCCACCCACCTTTTCGTCGTGCCGGCGACCGGGAGCACGGCGAG
>JBDGZR010000152.1:0-7083 GCA_039588495.1 Gemmatimonadota bacterium
CGCGACGGACTGGCACGCATGCCGAGAGGACGCACGACCTGAGGGCGGCCAGTGCACGTGCTGTTGAACCCGGTTGAGGCTCGGGCTACACGTTGAAGAGAGACGCGCGCCGAATCGCGCACAGTGACCTGACGGGGCGGACACCATATTGCGGATATGCCCGTCGGACGGCACTATCTGCGCCACGCCGGAGTGGCGGAACTGGCAGACGCGCCGGACTCAAAAGCGTCGCTCCAGCAAGCCTGATTTGACGGCCTTCCCGCATAAGTCCGCCCCAACTTCCCGATTCCCGAGAAGCCCTCGAGATGAGTTTCTCGGACTCAGTGAAGAGAGACACACACAGAAACGCACACAGATGACTGCTGGCATACTCGTAACATACACACGCGGGGACCGCCCTACTGGAAGCCCAGGTCTGGGAACGCGAGTCCGTCCTCGTCTTCGGACGCCGGGTCTGATCGGCCCAGCGCAAAGCAAAGGCTCCGCCCCCCCGACCGGGGCTCTTTCACGTCCGCTTGGGCGTGGCACGCTACCCGACAGAACGACCCGTAATCCGACACGTCGTCGGTAGCGTATCTGAAGCACCTATGAGCAAGACCGAGGCAAGTACTTTAGTACTAACGACCTAGTTTTGTGAGCCCGAGCAAGCCGTTTCGGCATACACATTGCCTTTCATTCTTCCCGAGGCTGCAACTCACCTGCCGAACTGACGTTGGCCTAGATAGAACAGCCTGAATCTGCTCCGACCGGGAGGTCGGCATCCTTGAGATGCTGGCTACCCGCGTTCTTCAGATTTTTCGGAGAGATGCATTCGTCTCTTATTCCCCTTCAGGGAGGCGAAAATGAGGAAGTTGCTTCTGCTGCCCGCTCCTACCGTGAACCGGATGTCGCCTGAGTGAAGAAGATCGGGTGGTTCCTGCTCGCCGTGCCCGCGATCGTGTTCTTCAACGGACCTCTCGAGGCACAGCAGGTTGCCGGGAGCATGCAGGGGAAGATCCTCACCGCGGCCGGCCAGCCCGAGGCGGAGGTGCGCGTGGCAGTCTCAGGGCGTCACCTTCTGGGCGTGCGAACGGACCTGACCGACTCCGACGGTTTCTTCCGGATTGTGGCCTTGCCGCCCGGTGAATACACGGTGCAGATCACCAAGATCGGCTTCCGAGCCGTCGCGCTCGAGCGGGTCAGAGTCGGAATCGGCAGGGCGACCCAGATTGGACCCGTGCTGCTCGAAGTGCAACCCATACCGCTCGAGGCACTCGTCATCGTAGCACCGGAGATGACGATAGACCCAGTGCACACAACGGTTGGCGCTACGCTGGACGCGACCGATTACGATGCGCTTCCGGTGGAGCGAGACTACAAGTCCATCATCAACATCCTTCCCTTTGTCAACACGAGCTACCACGGGGATCCGGTCAACTCGGGAGGGAGTACCGGCCTCGAGAACATGTACTTCATTGACGGCGTGAACGTCACGTCGGTACTCAACGCGTCCACAGGCACGAGCCTCCCCTACAATTTCGTGCGCTCGATCGATGTCAAGGTTGGAGGGTACCAGGCAGAATTCGGCAGGGGACTGGGTGCGGTGGTCAATGCCGTGACGTACTCCGGGACGAACGATCACGAAGCGAACGTGTTCGCTTTCCTGTCGCATAGTGCGCTGGCCGGGAGTCCCATGGCCGAGCCGGATCTGCGCGTGGACGGGTTCGTCAGCTACGACGTCGGCCTGCGCTTGAGCGGGCCGGTGCTCCGCGATCGCCTTTGGTACTCAGCGGCTTACAATCCTCGCATCGACCGTGCCGACAAGGAGATTCCCGGACACGGCCTATATCCAGATCAGCGCACGGCGCACGTATTCGCAAGCAAACTCACCTGGCAGGCTGCGCCCTGGGCGAATGTGGAACTCTCCACCTTCGGAGACCCGACGGTGCACCATTCGGTAGAGGTGCCCGCCTCGATTCCGACGGGAGCCACCGTCCTCAACCCGGATCCGTACCTTCGGCGTCCGGAGACCGGCGGCCTGACGGTGTCGCTGCGGACTACCGTGGACGTGGGAGCGGGGGTCCAGCTGGTGGGCTCGCTGGCGCACTCGTCAGGGCGACAGAGCAGCCTCGCGGAAACCACCATCGGCGCAACGGAGTCCATGTTCATAGACTATGTGTCGAACGCCTTCGGAGGGGGGCTCGGCTTTCCCATGCCGGGAACGGTCGAGGAGGGACGCACGGCGGCGGCGCTGCGGGGGACCGCCTCGCTGGGCCGGCACGCGGTCACGGTCGGCATCGAGTACGAGGACACGAGGGTCTCCCGGGACGAACGCACCCCCGGCCAGGGCGTGATCTCTCAACTTGACCCGTCGGTGTTCGTGGTGGACTCACAGACTATAGCCGGCACTAACCACAATCGCGTGCCGACGGCGTACCTCCAGGATTCCTGGCGTGTGGCAGACCGATTTACGGTGAACGCTGGCGTGCGCTGGTCGGCCCAGTCCATGACGGGTGCAAGCGGTGGCACAGCCCACCGGTTCCCGGATGAGTGGCAGCCGCGAGTCGGGTTCGTCTGGCAACTCGGCCGGGCGGGCGCCCAGCGCGTCTACGGTTCGTATGGTCGATTCTACCAGCAGGAGCCCCTCAACTTTGCCTCGACCTGGTATGTGTGCTCCGGCTTCGCCAGCACCACCTATTCGGCGGATCCAAGGGAGCCCGATGCACCGGTGGTTGACAGGTTCGCCGACTCGGGGTGCGAGGAGGGTGCTCCGCCGATGGCCCACGGGTCGAGTGCCGAGCACTTCGACGAGTTCACGCTGGGCTATGAGCTGATGCTTGGGGGGGTGGCCAGGCTGAGCGTTCGCGGCATCCGGCGCGATCTCCGCTCGAGCTTGCAGTTCGGGTTCGACTGGTCCCGTGATCCTCTCCTTATTGTCCTCGGCACGCCTGGAAAAGGCGAGTTCGACTTCTTGCCGTCTCCGAAGCGAGACTACACGGCGCTGGAGCTGGGAGTGGACGGTACCTCGAGCCGATTCGGGTATCGGGCCTCCTACGTGTTATCCCGTACGTGGGGCAACTATACGGGACTGTTCGGGTCCGATATCGGGATCGCCGTCCCGAGCCTCAGCAACACCTTCTTCCAATCGCATCAGGCTACGAACAGCACCGGGCTCCTGCCCAACGATCGGCCGCACGTCTTGAAGCTGGTCGGGTCGTACCAGACGACGTTTGGCCTCATGGCCGGCGCGTTCTTCACCTGGCAGTCGGGTACCCCCCTCAACGAGTTCGGGGCTGCGGGCCTGTTTGGCGTGAATTCACCGGCGTTTCTCGTACCGCGGGGCTCCGTGGGCCGGACTCCGAGCATTTGGGACCTCAACCTGCGATTCGCATATGAGATGCCGTGGCTGGCCCCGCGCAGTCGGCTTGTCCTCGACCTTCTCCACGTAGGGAATCCGCAAACTCCCGTTCGACTCGACGAGATGCGCTTTCATATCTTCGACCCCGATACGGGGATGCCGACCGACGAGGAGAACGCCCAGTATCTGCAACCCGTGGCCTTCCAACCGCCGATGACTGCGCGGCTTGGCATCGAGGTCAGCTTCTGACCCTGACGGATCGGCACACCGGTGTGTTTGCTGTGGAAGTGGACATTCCCCGGCCGGAAGCCTCACGGAACCCCCATCTTGGTGCGCAGCGCCCGGAAGCGCGGGCGGTCCCGCAGGTCGTCGAACCACGGCGCCGCGGTAACGTTGGGGAGCCAGGGCCACCGGAGTTCATACCCCTTTTCGAGCCGCGCTAGGGCCTTCTCGTCATCGCCGAGAAAATGGAAAATCGCGGTTATCATGAGGTAGTCGTCTGTAGTGTAGCGGGCCTCGAGCTCCCGCAGGATCTCCTCCGCTCGGTCGTGGTGGCCTGAAAGAGCGTGGCCGATGCCAAGAAGCTGCATCGCTCTCGGCTCCCCCACGCTCAGCCGGGCCGCTTTGGCCCTTCGTGCAGCGGAGATGACGTCTTCGCCTCTGCCCTGCATCGCGTACACCATCCCCTGGCTATAGATGGCGTCTCCGAATTCGGGCTCCAGTTCTAGGACTTCGTTCCAGGCCTCGATCGCCTCTTCGTAACGCCGCTGGATAGCGAGTATCCAGCCCTCGAGGATCCTTAGGTCAAGCGATCTTGGATCAAGCTCTGACGCGCGCTGGGCCTCCGATAGCGCCTCGTCGAGTCGCACGGTCTGCCGCAGAAGCATCGAGTACCAATCATGAGCGGCCGCCGAATTGGAATTGAGGTCGATGGCCTTTTGGAACGAGGCCTCCGACCCCGCCCAGTCCCACTCCATCATCCTCGCAATTCCCAGCGCCAGGTGCCCCTCCGGTAGCGTCGGGTCCAGGTCGAGCGCCCTTTGGGCAGCCACCGTGGCCCGTCCGACATCAACACCGGGCAGCACGACCAGCGCCTCGGCAAGAGCCGCATAGGCCTCAGCGAACGTGGGGTCCTGCGCGATGGCCTCCTCATAGTAGCGCCTCGCTTTCTCCACGCTGCCCGCCTGCCCTTCGAAATCGATGTGGTAGCGACCCTTCAGGTAGGCGTCGTACGCCTCGGGGTCACGGGGATGTGCTCTTGCGCGCTCCTGGGCCAACTGGAACCGCTGCCGCTCTGAGGGGCTGAAGGCGACCTCGATCTCGCCGGCGATGGCTTGCGCCAGTTCGGCGTGCAGTGCCAGCACGTTGCTCACGGGGCGGTCATAACTCTTCGCCCACAGATGCCTCTCACGCGGCACTGCCTGGATCAACTGCACCTGGATGCGAACGGTATCGCGAGCCCGGGTAACGGAGCCTTCCAGCACGGCGTCTACCCCTAGCTCCCGCGCAATCTCAGGTACGGCCTTCGTGGTTCCCTTATAGTGCATCGCCGAGGTGCGCGAGATCACCCGGAGGGCGCTGATCTGCCCCAACTCGCCGAGGATTGCCTCATGCATTCCATCCACGAAGTAGTCCTGCCCGGGGTTACCAGAGAGGTTCGCGAACGGCAACACGACGAGCGAAGAAATCTCCGCGCTAGCTGCTGCAGGTCTCGTAACCGCCCACCAGCCCAGTCCCAGCGCGGATCCAGCCGCGACCATGGCCATCACGACGCGTATGCGGCTCCGCCTGCGTACTGTAGCAGGCGGGACGGCTTGAGCCACCGTACCCTTCACCCCGACCGTCAAGTCAGTGCGCTCCGCGGCCTGACGCTGCACCGACTCGACTAGAGCTCGCGTCTCTTTCGCGGGTTGAACGCCGAAGTCCTCCTGCAATGCCTCTTCGAAGTGGCGGAACGCCACCAGCGCGCCAGCTGAATCACCCGCGTTGGCGAGAGCGCCAACCAAACCGCGGATCGCCGGCTCGGATTCCGGCATTATCGCCAGAGCCCGCCGGAACCACACAGCGGCCAGCTTCCAGTCCCCAGCCTCCTCCGCCTGACCCGCAAGAGCGATCGCGGCCTCCGCCGCCCGACGCCGGTAGTCGGCACGCTGCCCATCCAGCCACCGCTCGAACTCCGGAACATCGGAGACGTGAAACCCCTCGAGGATGGCCCCTCGATACAGTCCCAGAGCGCGCTCGTACTCCTGCTCCCGTATCGCCGCGTCGAACTCCAGCGCATCACACCACAGACTCAAGCGGTCCGTGGCGAGGTCGCCACCGTTCTGGGCACTGATGGCGTCGCGGCCAAGCGACCGGCGGAGATGGTGGATCTGCTGGCTGAGATTGTTCCGCGCGTGCTCTTGATCGTGCTCGGGCCAGAACACGGCCAGAAGAGAGTCGCGCGAGACAGCTCCATCCGCGCTCGCCAACGTCAGGTAGGCCAGGAGCGCCAGCCGCTTCGGGCGGACGGAGACGGAGAGAATCTCGCTTCCGTCGGCCGCACGAATATCGTGCGCTCCGAGGAGGCGGAGTCTAGTCATCGGCGGCCCTGTCCTTCCGTTATCACCCCATCAGCCCCGGAATCTCACCGTTTATCTCCCAGATAAGGAGGGGATAAACCTCCCGGTACAATGTAGACCGGCAGGGTCACTGAGCCAAAAAGATGCCACTCGGTCGGACCCAGGACGCCGCACAGCATACAGGAGGTGTCTCATGCGCTGGCGTATCCCTCTCGTCGTAGTACTCGCACTGTTCGTGGCTGTTAGCTGCGATCAGCAACCCGCCGAGCCGCCGGCCGATCAGGTCGCGGAAGCTCCCGCCTTTAACTGGATGAACAACCCGGACAACGGGAACTTCAAAGTTTACCGGGACGTGTTCGATCTGAGAGTCTGCTGGTCGGACTCCAATAACGGTCTGCGAGTCTGCCAGAGCACGGTGCTCTTGTCGCAGGCGGGTTGGCCTGGGACACCGGAGGGCGGCCCCGAGCCCGATTGCGGCCTCCAGGAGGCTGAGGGCTCCGTGGACTACCAGGATGTCGGGACCTATGTCGGGGATATCCCCGAGAGCTGGCTCCACGCGCACCAGCAGGGCGATGCCTGGATCACTATCCGTGACGAGAACACGGCCGGAGATTGCTTCGGCGACGCCTTGGTCGCCGAGGGCTGGGGAAGAGTGTCGGGCAACGACAATGATGTTTTTGGAACAGGGGATGGGGCGAACGCGAACACGTTTAGGTTCCGGGGACATGGCAAACTGGAGGCGTCCGACGGCAGCGACGTCATGTACAACGGACACTGGCAGTGGGTCTGCTGGCCCGATCATCCCAATCGGGCCTGCAACGTAACTTCCGTCGTCAATCTGCACTGACGGAAGGAATCACAACCAGCACCAGAAATGCGAGCGCCCGGCCCCCGGTCGGGCGCTTCGCTTTGACAGCCCGTTGATCCGTGCCCGTACCCTCCCGGTATGGACGACCAAGAGGGCCGCCTCTCGCATAACTCTGCGTTGTTTCTGTCAGTTGTGTGCGTTCGCGTGTGGGCTTGCAGCGTAAGCGGGATAAACTCGGGCCCAGAGAGATTCCTCGACCGGGGGGCGCTGGGTCTCCCATAGGTGGCCTCGGAGACGGCGGCCCGCCTGTGGGGCGGGGGAAGAAGGTCATCTCGGGTCCCTGAACCATCGACCTCACGCTTGTCAGGCGTAGCCTG